>NZ_JCBCCK010000320.1:0-13709 GCF_059864935.1 Planktosalinus sp. | reverse complement strand
AAAACCAAGGACATCACTAGAATACTTGGCGAAGACACTTTAAAATACAATCAAAGTAGTATGGACAGCATCGCTTTAAAAGCTGACACTAGTTTTATCAACGATAAATACTGGCTTTTGGCACCTTTCAATCTTGTTTGGGATGAGGGGAAAACGTTCACTGTAAAAGATAGTGTTATAGCACCAATTAGCAAAAAACCCATGCAACAGCTCACCGTTGTCTATGTTAACGAAGGAGGATATACACCCGGTGACGCTTACGATTTCTTTTTTGAAAATGATTTTATAATCAAAGAATGGATATTCAGAAAAGGCAATGAACCCACACCGGGCATTACTGCCACCTGGCAGAACTATGAAAACCATCACGGATTAAAAATAGCGACGATGCATCAAACCAGTGATCGCGCTTTTAAGCTCTATTTTACCAATATCGAAGTAAAAACTACCAATGAATAATTATGAATCTACTCTGGCTTACGCCAAAGAACAAGACCAATCAGACCCTTTAAACCGCTTTCGCGAAAAATTTCACATCCCAAAAGACTCTCAGGGAAACGAAATTGTATACCTCTGTGGAAACTCGCTGGGCCTGCAACCCAAAAACACTCAAAAATACATACAGGAAGAACTTGATGATTGGGCTAAGCTTGGCGTGGAAGGTCACACTGAAGCCAAACACCCCTGGATGCCCTATCACTCATTTTTGACCAGCAGCATGGCCAAAATCGTTGGTGCAGAACCCAGTGAAGTGGTGATGATGAACACCCTTACTACCAATCTTCATCTGTTGATGGTTTCCTTTTACAGACCCACAAAAACAAAATATAAAATCCTGATTGAAAGCGATGCATTTCCATCAGACAAATATGCTGTGGAATCACAACTCAATTTTCACGGTTTTGACTCCAAAGAAGGTTTGATTCTCTGGAAACCCAGAAAAGACGAAGATCTCTGCCGTTTTGAAGATTTAGAAAAAATTATGAAAGAACAAGGCGATGAAATTGCGTTAATTCTTATAGGCACAACCAATTACTACACCGGGCAGTCCTTCCCCATCAAAAAAATTACTGAATTAGGTCACAAATACAACTGCATTGTAGGTTTTGACCTGGCACACGGTGCCGGAAACATTCAACCCAGCCTTCACAAAAATGGTCCCGATTTTGCTGTGTGGTGCAGCTACAAATACCTCAACAGTGGCCCCGGAAGTCTCGGTGGGCTTTTTGTTCATGAACGTCATGCAAACAACCCGAACCTTAAACGCTTTGCCGGCTGGTGGGGTCACAACAAAAAAACACGATTCAATATGCGACAGGAATTTGATGTGACTCCAGGAGCAGAAGGGTGGCAACTCAGCAATCCGCCAATACTTTCTATGGCCGCCATACGTGCATCACTTGACATATTTGAAGAAGCAGGAATGGAAAACATTATTTCCAAACAACGCAAACTCACGGGATACCTTGAGTTTTTGGTAAACAATTTAAAAAACCAACGCATCAGTATCATCACATCGTCCAACCCCGACGAGCGCGGTTGCCAATTGTCATTGGCAGTAAAAAACGCAGACCGCAGTTTGCACGACAAACTCACAAAAGCCGGAGTCATCAGCGACTGGCGTGAACCGGATGTGATTCGGGTGGCTCCTGCCCCACTTTACAATTCGTTTGAAGATGTGTATTTGATGGTGGAAAGGTTGAAGCAATGTCTAGAAAAAAATTTAAAAACTAAATAAGATTACACTTTAGGTAAACTTGGAGAATGGAATTAACAAGATGAATGCAATCACCCACAATCAGGATTACAAAAATTGGTTGATTGAGTTAAAATCAAAAATCAAGTCAAGCCAGCTTAAAGCCGCTGTAGCTGTTAACAGCGAACTTATCCTTATGTATTGGGAGTTGGGTAAGCAAATTTTCGAAAAACAATCTAATACTAAGTGGGGTGCCGGGTTTATCAATCAGTTAAGTAAAGACTTAAAAAAGGAGTTTTCTGAAATGGGCGGTTTTTCGGCTACTAATTTAAAATATTGCAAACAATTCTATGAATTCTACAAAGATTCATTTGGTCAACAGCTTGTTGACCAAATTCCTTGTGGACACAATATTATGATTTTCAGCAAATCCAATAATCAAAAAGAAGCACATTTCTATCTTCAAAAAACAATTGAAAACAATTGGAGTAGAGCGGTTTTACATTATCATATTGAAACAAATACTTATGCAAGACAAGGCAAAGCAATCACAAACTTTAAAAAAACACTTCCACAAGAAGATGGCGACCTTGCAAACGAACTTTTAAAAAGCCCTTATAATTTTGAATTTCTTTCCCTTTCAGAAAAAGCAAAAGAGAAAGAATTGGAAGACAAACTTGTTCAAAATATCAGTCAATTTTTACTGGAATTGGGAAAAGGTTTTGGTTATATGGGAAGGCAATTTTTACTAAAAGTAGGCACTAAAGAATACAGGACAGATCTGCTTTTTTATCATACCAAATTAAAATGCTACATCGTTATTGAGTTGAAACTGACAGAATTTCAACCGGAATTTATTGGTAAACTTAACTTTTATATCTCCGCCATTAATGAAATAGTAAAAGAACCCGAGGACAAACCAACATTGGGCATATTACTTTGTAAAAACAAAGACAATTTTGAGGTTGAATTTTCATTAAAAGACATCAACAAACCTATTGGAGTGAGTGATTTTAACTATAAAGAATTACCAAAAGATATAAAAGAAGCAATACCTTCAGTAGAAGAATTTAATAAAGAACTCAAAAAACTAAACCTATAAGATGATTCAGAAAAACCAACCCATACTCATCATAGGAGCCGGATTATGCGGCTCGTTACTTGCCTTAAGAATGGCACAACGCGGCTACAACGTGCAACTCATTGAAAAGCGGCCTGATTTAAGAAAACACGACATTGGTGCCGGTCGCTCCATAAACTTGGCATTTTCAGACAGAGGCTTGAAGGGTATGAAGCTCGTGGGTCTGGAAGAAAAAGTAAAAGAACTCTGCATCCCTATGCACGGCCGCATGATTCACAACCTTGAAGAAAACACCTTTTTAAGCCGCTACAGTGGTCGGGAAGAAGAATACATCAATTCCATTTCGCGTTCGGGATTGAACTCCTTACTGCTTGACGAAGCCGAAAAAATGGACAATATCACAATGATATTTAACCACAGTTGTATGGATGTTAATCTTGAAGAAGGTGTTGCCACATTTTACGATGATATCACCCAAAGAGAAATTTTACTCAGGGGCGATGTGGTCATCGGTACTGACGGTGCCGGTTCCGTTTTGAGAAAAAGTATGTATTTGCATAAAAAATTTCTATTCAGCTTTTCACAAAACTTTTTAACTCACGGCTACAAAGAACTTTCATTCCCTCCGGCTGATGGTGGTGGATTTCTAACCGAAAAAGGTGCGTTACACATTTGGCCGCGTGGGGAAAATATGCTTATTGCACTTCCTAACCTTGACGGAAGTTTTACTGTAACACTTTTCCTTGCCTGGAATGAAGGTGAATACAATTTTGAAAATCTCACAACTCCCCAACGTGTTACCGAATACTTCCAAAAATTTTACCCTGATGCATTGGAATTAATGCCTGAACTGGTTACAGAGTTTTTTGAAAACCCTACCGGAGCACTAGGAACAGTAAAATGTTACCCATGGAGCAGTTATGGAAAAACCCTTTTGATGGGCGATGCAGCTCATGCTATCGTGCCGTTTTATGGACAAGGGATGAATGCCTCTTTTGAAGATGTTGTGGTATTTGATGAAATTCTTGACAAACACGAAGGCGATTGGCAAAAAGTATTTACTGAATATGAAAAGGAACGCAAAAAAGATACTGACGCCATTGCAGATTTAGCGTTGGATAATTTCCACGAAATGAAATCACATACTGCAAGTGCATTATTTCAGGAGAAACGTAAATTAGAAACTGCTTTTGAAAAAGAATTTCCACTTGAATATTCTTCAAAATATTCATTGGTTACGTTTAATGAAAACATCCCTTACTCTGAAGCAATGAAAAGAGGCCGGGCACAGGATAAAGCCATACTAAATTTGCTGGCTGACGGAAAAATCAAAGTAACCCAATCCTTAAGGGAACAACTGGAAATGGTAAAACGAGAAACAGAAGAAGTTTTGCACGATGATGCTGTTACCAAAAATTTAATTTAATAATCACACCTAAACCCTCTCAGGGTTTTGAACCCTGAGAGGGTTAAATATTACATATGAATAAACAAGAAATCGCAAACAAATTAGACCAAGCCGCAAAAAATGCAGAAGCAGTTTCTCAAATGGCTACTAAAAACAACATGACACTTGATACTGCCTATGAAATTCAACGAATGTCTATTGACTTAAGATTGGAACGCGGAGAAAAAGTGACCGGTTACAAACTGGGTTTTACCAGCAAAGCCAAAATGGAACAAATGGGTGTGCACGATCTCATCTGGGGAATTTTAACTGATGAAATGGAACTTCAGCAAGGTGAAACGGTTTCTCTGGCACGCTGGATTCACCCCAGAGCGGAACCCGAAATCGCTTTTCTTGTAAGTAACGACATCAACAATCAACTCACACTTGACGAACTGCCTAAATATCTCGATGCTATGGCTCCTGCCCTGGAGATTATCGATTCACGTTACGAGAATTTTAAATTTTCACTGGAAGATGTAGTGGCAGACAATTGTTCGTCAACGGGTTATGTCATTGGCGAATGGCAACCGCTTTCCACCGATATTTCTGATTTAAAGATGGATTTACTCGTTAATACCGAAGTAGCTGAAAGTGCTTCATCTGCTGCAATCTTGGAGAACCCGTTACAGTCTGTTGTTGAATTAAGCAGGCTTGCAACTGAATCTGGATTGACTATCAAAAAAGGTCAGGTGATATTAGCCGGGGCGGCAACGGCAGCGGTATTTATAAAGCCAGGTCAAACCTTGACTGCAAAAGTAGAAAAAATGGGTAGTGTGAGTTTTAAAACCCGTTAAAACTATTCCTGTATAACTTTTTTAAACACATTCTGCGAAGGCTTACCATCAATGTCCTCATTGTCAATAATCAGGTTATTGTCAGTGTCAAAACTTGCAAGCATGCTTTTTCCATCCTGTGTATAAAGAAAAATACCTGCTCTTGAAGTTTTAGATAAAGTACCAATTTTTACCACTTGGCCATTTTGTTTCTCATAAAGCACAAAATCTTCTCCTCTGGATTCAAGGTAGTAAGTTTCACCATTGTGAGTATATGCAGGTAGTTTTGATTTTATAATTTGATTTTCTGTAATCGTTTCTGGTTTAATCTCAATATTTTGAGGGATTACCAAAGCAGCATCCCTTTTCTCAACGCTTTCGCGAAAAGCTTCCAGATTACCTTGTCTCACACCCAAAACTTCAATGCTTCTAAATGCTCGTCTTATGGCTTGATGGTATCCTTTTTTGTATTCTTTTTCTTTACTGGTTCCCGGTTCAGAACGGTAAACTATATTATTATTGCAGTCTTTTAATACAACTGTAATAGTTGTACTGATAAAATTGGAATCAACAATTAAGTCTGCAAAGAGCCCGTCACATCTGGGTAAACCTTTTAACTCAACGTCATAAATCGAATTGAAACCTGCTTCCTTGAACAAATGGCGAAGAAGTGTATTCACCTGATACTGATCAACTCCCCTTTGAAATTCAAATTGTTGTGGAACAAGTACATAAGCATAATCGCTTAGTGATTTTTGGCTAAATACATTAAAACTAAAAAAATTAAACAATAGTAACGTAATGACAATTTGTTTCATAGTTTGCAGTTTTTAAATCAGACTAATACTTAAGGTTGAACCCTAATTGCAAAGATAAACTATTTGCTTTAGCAAGATTTCCATACCGTAACAAATTATCAAAACCCAGATAAACGTTGAATTTTCCAATATCACCAACAGCCATTAAACCAAAATTGTCAAAAGAGTAATTGTCTACTGTATAGGTGATTTTTGCCGAAATAAATTCTGCAAACCTTCTATAATAAAACAAAGTGGCTGCATACTGAGGTGCTTTGTGCCTGAAAATGGAGTACAACTGAACGCCCACTGCCTGGCTTCCAAAATCACCTTTTCCCATAGAGTAACAATCACATTCCTGATTGCCAAATGACCTTCCAAAATGATATTGTATTGCCGCATTGATTTTCAATGGACGCATAACCGTATAACTGTTGTATAACGTGTCAACCGAGACATTTTCTTTGATTTCCTCTTCCAAATTTTGATAATAGGGAAACGTTTGCTCACCTTCCTGCAATGGCGGAAATATCAGGTTTAAACCGGTTAAATTATAACTTCCGTGTGCACGGTAATTTTCTACATTTTTAGTATGAAAAACAGCTCCCAAATCCAAAACACTGGCACTGGCAATCCAGTTTCTGTTGATTTCATAAGTTGCGCCAAAATCAATTCCCACCCCCAGGTTCCCGCCAAAAAAAGCCCTCCCCAAAGCATGGTTAACCACATCACCAGACGTATTCACATCGTCGTTATCAATTAAAGGGGCTATGCCGGATGTTTGCACTTGCACATCTGCATTTTGAAGCAAATGGTCATAAATATTGACTGTTCCGTCACTTAATCGGGTTACAAATATGCCTTTGTTGTTTGTGCTCCTATAATTAAAAATACTTGAGTACACTTTAAATCTGATGCCTAAAGTGAGCTTTTCTGTCATTTTTTTATTGGCGCCAAAATGAAACACGGTCAGAAAATCACCCGAAGAGTTGAGATCGCCCAAATCAAATTCATAATCGATATAATCATGGTTTCCTTCCCATCCCAAAATGGCCAAATCTCTGGGAAAATAAGTAATCATATCAAACTCCTGATAAATTCCAGCAGAAAAATAATAATCGCTTTTATTACGCCAGCCAAAACTGATGAGTTCCAGTTGTTGGGTTGCTGTAAAAAAATCAGTATTTTTCATACTGAATATCGCCGATGTAATTCTCGCATTGATATCAGTAGTCGCCGAAGTTTGAAATATATCATACACCGTCACCCCTGAGGAACCACCGTTAAAATGCAGATGTGACAGAAATGGAATGCCATAGTGCTTGTCATAAGGAACTATTCCACCGGGATTGACTAAAAGTGATTGCGGGACTTCAGATAAACCATACAACAATTGTTTGTTTTGGGAAAAGCCCAAAAACCTTATTAAAAGGAATGTTATGACAGTTATGCGAATCATACTAAAGGTCTGAAAATTCCAGATAGTAAATGGTTTTTGACTGCAAGTTCAAGGTGCCTTCCAGATTTTGGTCATTTGATTGTAGTCTGATTGTAATAATCACTTTGTCGTTTTGGGTTAGTAACTCGATATCGGCTTGAGTCACTGTTTGTGTGAATTCGGTGATGACCGGACTGCCATTTTCACCCGGCTGTATGGGAAAGTTAATCTCATAAAACGGTTCATTCTCTTCTGAAAGAAAAGTAAAATTGGCATCGAGACTCACAGGAAAAGAATTGGCGACCCTAAAGAAAAACTCAGCTTCTTTGATACTATCTATGGCAAAATCGTCATCGAGAAAACGAACTTCGGTGGTGTCAACAACTGTCAGGCTACCTTCAAAAATAGGGTCTACTTGAAAGTCATCGATTTGCAAGGTAAAATAAACAAAATTAAGTTCAACAATGGGATTGAGAACCACATCGTCTGCTTGGTTGATGTCTGTATCTTTTATACAAGAAGTAAAAAAAACAGCCAACAGTATGATTAACAGCAAGTTTTTAGGCATTTTTTCAAGAATAGGGATAATTATCAAACGTTTAATGCAAATGTGTATTGCTATTTATACAAACAATTAACATTAGGATTACCCTACACACTAAAACAAGTTTTTGATGTCTAAAAGTTCTTTTGCCACAATAATACTCTCATCGGTAGTGTGGTTTTGAGAAAAAAGCAACGTATGCATCCCCACGGATTTTGCGCCAAATATGTCTGCTTCAAGATTGTCGCCAATCATCACGCTTTTTTCCGGAGTGGAGTTGGCTTGGTTCAATGCAAACTGAAAAATCACCGGATTGGGTTTCTTCACTCCCACCCGTTCAGAATTGGTCACTGTCTGAAAATAACTTTCAATGTTTGAATTTTTAAGCTTTTGGTATTGCACTTTTTCAAAACCATTGGTGATGATATGCAACTTATATTTGGGTTTTAAATAGTCCAGAAGCTCCATGGTTCCGGGAAATAGATGATTGTTTAACGGCAAAAAATCGATATAAGCATCGGCGAGACTGTCAATCAATTCAACTGGAAATGATTTACCCAATTGGGAAAAAGCATCATTCAAGCGGCCACGACGCAATTGCTGTTTGGTGATTTGCTCTTCACGGTACAATTTCCAGTAATTTAAATTGATTGTTTCATATACCGAAAGAAACTGCAAAACATTAATATCTAGCCGGTGTGTGTCAAAAACTTTGTAAAAAGCGAGTGCAGAGTTTTTTTCAAAATCCCAAAGGGTATGGTCCAGGTCAAAAAATATATCCGAAATTGAAAGGTGTTTAAACATAATTTAAAGCAGGTTTTCGTCGGCAAAACTAAAGTAAGCCTTTTCGGTCACAATGATATGATCAAGCACTTTGATATCGAGGCTTTCACTTGCTGAAGTGAGCTTTCGCGTAAGCATTTTATCGGGCTCGCTGGCGCGTAACACTCCTGAAGGGTGGTTGTGAACAAGAATCAATCCTGTGGCACCCACTTCCAAAGCTGTTTTCAACACCAAGCGCACATCGACCAAAGTGCCGGTGATACCGCCTTTACTGAGTTGCTCTTTACGGATGATTTTATTGGAATTGTTGAGATAAATAATCCAGAATTCTTCGTGAGGCAACTCGCCAATTACAGGTTGCATCAACTCAAACACCGAATGACTGGAAGTAATTTTACTTTGCTGAACAGCTTCTTCAGCGCGTCGTCTGCGGCCCAACTCCATAGCAGCGGCAATACTAATGGCTTTGGCCTCACCAATGCCTTTAAACTCCATCAACTGTTTGATGGTAAATTTTCCCAACTCGCTCAGATTATTCCCTGATTTTGCCAAAATGCGTTTACTCAGGTCTACGGCACTTTCTTCAGTGTTGCCGGAACTTATAAGTATGGCAATCAGTTCGGCATCACTTAGGGCTGCACGCCCTTTTTGAAGGAGTTTCTCCCTAGGCCGATCGTCTTCAGACCAGTTTTTGATGGAAAAAGATGTCGTCTTTTTTTGATTCATATCAATTCGTTGCATAAAGATAAACATGTATCTTTAATTCCTGAAAATTATTTATCGATATGCAATCACTTTTTACTGAGCAGGCTTACACCGAAATTTTGCTACGTTTGGAAAAACTCACCCCCGAAACTCAAGCACAATGGGGAAAAATGGATGTCGCTCAAATGCTTGCACATTGTCAAGAACCGCTAAAAGTGCCTTTGGGAAAACTCACTTTAGCAAAACCGAATCCGGTAATGAAATTGTTATTTTCTTTTTTTAAAACATCGCTATACAACGACAAACCCTGGAAGCAGGGGCTGCCCACCTCCAAAGAATATAAAATTGTGGATAAACGCGATTTTGAAAAGGAAAAAGCTGAATTAAAAACCCTGATTGATGAATTTTATGCTAAAAGAAACAAAACCGAATGGCCGCCACATCCGTTTTGCGGGCATTTTACCACAGAGCAATGGGGAAAAATGCAGTACAAACATTTGGATCATCATTTCAAGCAGTTTGGGGTCCTCCCCCCCCCAGCCCCCCTCCCAAGGAGTGGGGAGTTAGAGGTTAATTAAATTTTTTAAACATACATCTCATAATTCTAAACCCTATCATCTCATGTCTAATATCTTAAGTCTATAGTCTAACATCTCATGTACCCACCAAAACACCATCAGGAAAACGACATTCAAAAAATGATTGCGGTCATTGAAGAATACCCATTGGGTATGCTGGTTTCTGTGCTTGACGGGAAACCGCTGGTCACCCATATCCCCATTATCTACAATCACAAGATTCAGAAACTGGTGGCGCATATTGACAAATACAACCCGCAAGTGGCGACTTTGAAAGACGGCGCAGAAGTTACCGTGGTTTTCAGGGGGCCTGATGCGTATATTTCACCAAGCATTTATACTACCACCCAATTGCCCACGTGGAATTATATTTTTGTGCACCTTACGGGAACAATCACCTTAATCAATGACCCGGAAGCCGCAAAAAGAACCATGATAGCCATGACCGAATTTTTGGAAGGGGCGGCCCAAAAATATGTATTGACACCCGATAATAAGAGGATGGAAAGCGCTGTAAACTACATACAGGCGTTTGAAATAGAAATCACCAGTTGGGAAGGCAAGTTTAAGCTCTCTCAGGACAAGGTAAAACAAGACCAACTCAATGCCAAAAAGGCATTAAAAGAAAATTCCAAAAAGGACCGGGATGGGTTTATTGATGGGATGTATAAATAATGGGTTTTAAAAATTTGTGGAAATTGTTTAAGTTTGAATAGTTACTCCCCTTTATAACTGATTCATAAAAATAAAAAAAAGACGGAATATAAAATGTCAAAACTCGCATATATAAACGCTGGGTACAATGTGAAAAACAAAATTGATTAATATAAAATGATAATTGATAATTTATTTTCATTAATTTTCGGAGTTATTATAACTTTTTTATTTCAGCATCTATTTGAAGGCAATAAAGAGTTTTTTAAGATTATTAATGAGTTCAAAAAAAAACTACCTCCATATTACAAGAAAGCAACTACAGGTTATAATGACAAATTAGGATTTTATCATATGGACCTTAATACATTGAAAACAAAAATTGACACGAAAGAACTGGATTACTTTTTAAAAGAATTAGAGGATTTTGATTACGATAAAGTATATTTCCGAAAAAATAAAATTAAACGCTATTCAAAAAATCTTCAGAGAATAATCAAAACAACTGATTGGAAATTGTTTGGAGTCGGATTATTACAAGAGTTGATTGATAATAAGGAAAAAGAAAAAACCAAACCTTATATTTTTGGCCCAAAAATAGCAAGATTTATTAAGTGCTAAAAGCAAAAAATACACCTGATTTCGTTAAACATGCATTTCTTATGATTTTCCTTTCAGAAAATCCTCGCTAGCGTTAATGTTTGTGTTTTTTAATTATTTTAGTTCTTAAACCCCGCAACGCTTGTTGCACAAACACGTTAAGCACAGAACTATGAAACAAAAATTATTATTAGCATTATTACTGATTTTTTCAATAAAATCATTTTCTCAAGATTCAAAATTTAGTATTGAATTAAATTATCCCATTCCAATTGACAAAAACTTTATCGGAAAAAATTATAACGGAATTTTAGACCTCGGACTTAAATATCGTTTCTCTAATTTGGATTTTTTAAATATTGGAGCTTCTTTGAATGCTGGAATATTAAAAAACTCAAAAGATGAAAGTGTTCAACCTTTTGATGTTACAGCATTTGCAATACAACCAAGAATATTTGCCGAATTGAACTCTAAATCTATTAGTAAATTTCATCCTTCAGTTGGATTAGGTTATACAATTATGACATTTAACATATCTGGAATAGACAGTTTTAATCCAGATAATCCAAATTCATCGAGTTCAAGCAAAACCGAAAGCGGATTTAATCTGAATTTAGGAGTGGCTTATGACATAACAAATAAACTGTTTGCTCAAGTTCAGTATGATTTTATAAAAATAAAAGTTGACAACGAAGTGCCTGACATTAAACACAATACAAATATTAATATTTTGAAAATCGGACTAGGTTACCGACTTTAAAAAACTACCTACAAACACCAGCCTCCTATGGCTTCAACCGGCTCACTCGGAATCCCGAAGAGTTGGGGCTATAGGATTTTCCTAAGTTCTGCTTGCCCGCCTTGCGCTTCACAGCTATAGGCGACGAAGCGGCAGGCAGGTCTGGGTTTGTTCACTACCAAAGTTTATAAATTCACGCCACAGTTTATAGAAGAAACGTTTTCTCAAGACGCTAAGCAATTTTTTACTTTTGTAAACCTATACCTTTACTTTTTTTATATTTTGTAATGCTTTTTATTTACTTTTTTATATATTTGTAAAGTTATATATTTACTTTTTGACAATATATATTATAAATCATGAGAAACAAACGAAAGATTTTAATTGAGCAATTAGACGAAAAACTGAAACAGTTCCAGCCGGCAGAAACGGTTCAAGTGCCTTCTAAAGGCTGGATTCAAGCTATTCGCACAACGTTGAACATGTCCTTGTCCCAACTCGGGCATAAATTAAATATTACCCGACAAGGGGTGAAAAGCATTGAAATGAGCGAAGCAAAAGGCACAATATCATTAAATTCATTGAAAGAAGTTGGTGTTGCTTTGGATTTTAAGCTGGTGTATGGTTTTGTGCCAAACGATAAAACCATTGATGATTTAATACATAAAAGGGCAGAGAAGCTGGCACAAAAAATTGTTCTGAGAACCCATCAAAATATGAGTCTGGAAAATCAGGGAATTGAAGAAAAAAAAATCAAAGATTCTATTCAAGAGCTTGCACTAGAAATCAAAAGGGAAATGAGAAAATCATTATGGGACTAAATTTTAACCACCCCAAAGGGCAAACTCCTTTGGATAATGAGGAAATTGAAGGTTTAAAATTAAAATCGGTTACCACCCAGGGTGAATTGGATGAATTTGAGCAATTGAATATAGAAAAAGCAGTAGAATGGTTGATTCACTCAAACTTAAAACCCCATAAAATCCTATCTGAAAAGTTTATCAAAGATTTACATAAAAAAATGTATGGTGACGTTTGGAAATGGGCAGGGGAGTTCAGAAAAAGTAACAAAAACCTTGGTGTAAATTGGACGCAAATCGTTGTGGAATTAAAAAAACTTATAGACGACACTAAATACTGGATAGAAAATAAAACCTATCCCCCTGCTGAAATTGCTATTAGATTTAAACACAGAATTGTAAGCATTCATTGTTTTGCAAATGGTAACGGAAGACATTCCCGACTAATGGGTGATATCATTATGGAGTCCATTTTTAATATGCCGGTTTTTTCATGGAATCAGTCAAGAATGGGAAATCCTGACAAAGTTAGAAAAAACCACATAACCGCCTTAAAAAAAGCCGATCAAGGTAATCTGGCACCCTTAATAGAATTTGCTCAAAACTAAACCGGCTGAACACTAATGAGGCATTTTAAAAATACCAAAAAGGACAGGAATGGGTTTATTGAGTAGATATAAAAACAAAGCCCGGTTAAAACCGAGCTCATTTTTAATATAAGAATGGATTATTTTTTTTCAATAACTACTTCTTCTAATGAACGTTCTGCCATTCTCAACCTTTCCCTGCTTTCATTGAGGGATTCTTCCAATTGAGAGAGCCTTACTTCTGCACGCCTAATCCTAATTTCACGTTCTTCAATAGCTTTTTTATCAGCGTTGGGCTTTCTTGCCTCTTCCTCCAGAGAGTGCTTTAAGGTGCTTAACCTTTCTCTGTGATAGGTTATTAATTCTTCAGTTTCATGCAATCTTGTTCTGGCATGTCCTGCTTTATTTCGGGCCATTTCAGCGCGATGCTGACCAAACTCCCTACCTGTCATATCTCCTTTGTCTTTTCCATAAGCATGACCCT
>NZ_JCBCCK010000302.1:0-3970 GCF_059864935.1 Planktosalinus sp. | reverse complement strand
GGCTGGGTAGTGGTCACAGAGCCTTCACTTCTTGTTAAACACTTAAAACCCACAGGCAAAACCTATGACAAAGCTGCTCGTTATAAGCAAGGCGAGGCATTTTATACATTGCGTTATGGGTTTTGGTTAACAACCATTGCTTCAAATAAATTAGCTTTTAAAAAAGGAAAACCATTTTTAGCCTTTGATTATCTGAAAGGTTATTTTAAAGCGAAAAAAAACAAATCACAATTTCTTGTTTCGGAAAGTGAAGGATTATTTATTCGAAAACTGCGATTACGAAAAATCAAGAAAAAGTTTTTCAAATAAATTTTAGACAACCATTCCAAAATTCACTCAAACAACTCCGTCAACACCTTACCCGTAGCACCGTTGGGTCTTGCAATACCAAGCAAAGCCGAGAGTGTAGGTGCAATATCAGTGATTTCAGACTTTTGGTAAGTATGTCCTTTTTTGATGCCATAACCGTAAAAAATCAATGGTACATGGGTGTCATAAGTAAAACCGCTACCGTGTGAACTCCCTCCCCGCTCATACCATGTGGACAATATGGAGGGCTCAAACACATAGACCACATCGCCGCTGCGTTTCTGATGAAAGCCGTTTTGGACCAAATAGCCAATGTCCCGCGTAAAAGAACCGCCCTCTAGCTGGTTTCGTGTAAAAACCTTATCAATCATAGGATAAGTAATTAAATAATCGGCCAGGATTTGTTGAACTTCTCTTGGGTCGAGTTTTGCATTTTTTAAAACTTCTTTATTCAAAAACACTTGATTACTTTGCTCCCTTTCAATAACATCCACTTTAAAGGTTGCCATAGAAAATGCTTTTAAATCGTCACGAAAATCATTCCGGTTAAAATAACCCGCCGGGATATTTAACGACTGTAAATAGGACGGTATATGGGTCACACCGTGATCTGCGGTCAGGAACACCATATACTCCCCTTTTCCAATTACTTTATCCAAATGATTAAATAAACGTTCAAGTTCTTTATCTAATTGCAGGTAGTTGTCCTCAACCTCAACAGAGTTTGGCCCAAACGTATGCCCTATATAATCCGGGCTGGAATAGCTGATGGCCAGGAAATCTGTCGTGTTGTTTTTACCCAGGTTTTCACCGGTAATTGCAGCTATGGCAAAATCGGTTGTGATGCTGTTGCCAAAAACAGTTTCCTTGATAAAATCAAACCCGCCGTTAACTTTTGAAAGTTCTTTTAAATTGTAAGGGAATGTTGGGGTTTCTTTGCCTTTAAACACTTCTTCAAAGGGATTGTTATCAGGTCCGCTCGCTGTATAAGTTTCTATGGGGTACATTGGTTCCCAAACCTTGTTTAAATACTGCTGTACTTTCCCGGAATTGTTGAAATCCTTTACCCATTGCGGTAACTCATTCATATAAAAACTGCTTGAAATCCAATTGCCCTCGTCTTTTCCATGAAACCAGTATGCAGTCCCGGTGTGACCGGCAGGAAGTATGGCTCCGCGGTCTTTTAGCGAAATGCCAATGACTTTTGAACGTTGCTGGGTGTGTAGTTTTAATTGATCTGTAATGGACGTGGTTTTCATTCGGTGAGGGGACATTTTTCCGGCTTTGTCAAGAGTCCCCACTGATTGGACATTTTCATCTTCTACACAATACACACTTTTTTGGATTTCCTTATCATACCAGTCGTTGGCAATAACGCCATGAATAGCGGGATAAGTGCCTGTATAAATTGAAGCATGTCCGGGGCCGGTATATGTAGGTATGTAATTGAAGTGGTTGTTTTTAAACTCAAAGCCTTCATTTAATAAACGTTTGAAACCACCTTCACCATAACGGTTATAATACCGTGTGAGGTAATCGTAACGCATTTGGTCAACAACAACACCTACAACAAGTTTTGGTGCATCAAGATGTTTTTCAGTTGAATTTGTGTTTTGGTTTTGGGATTGAACTGAACCTATAAAAGCGAATAGGGCAAGAAATACAGAAAATAATCTAATCATGGTTATAAAATTCTGTTACAAAAATACAATCCAGAATTGAACTAAAGTTTGCTTAATAGTTAAATTGTGACCAATTATTTTTGTTACTTTAGCATTTGAAAGTAGTAATGTTTTAAACCGGGCTTTAGTTCCATAATAAATATTGATTTCGCTTTAAGCGAAAAAGAAGATGAAATACCTTAGAGATATTGGTTCCTATTTTATTATGCTTAAACTGGTCTTTAGCAGGCCTACAAAAACATCGGTATTAAGGAAATTGATTTTTAAGGAAATCAATGACCTGATTGTCAATTCGTTGGGAATTGTTGTATTTATCTCATTTTTTGTTGGAAGCGTTATTGCTATTCAAACTGCACTTAATATGGACAACCCGCTGGTTCCCAAAAGTTTGATTGGTTTTGCCACGCGACAATCGGTTATTCTTGAATTTGCGCCCACGTTTATTTCCATTATTATGGCCGGTAAGGTGGGCTCATTTATCACATCAAGTATTGGCTCTATGCGAGTAACAGAACAGATTGATGCTTTGGAAGTGATGGGGATAAACCCATTGAACTATCTGGTTTTTCCAAAAATAATTGCCTTATTGTTTTATCCTTTAATCATTATAATTTCTATGTTTATGGGAATTTTGGGTGGATGGATTGCAGCAGTTCAGGGAGGGTTTTCATCAGCAAATGATTTTGCAATAGGGCTTCAACAGGATTTCGTTCCATTTCATATCGTTTATGCGTTTATAAAAACCTTTGTCTTTGCCCTTATTTTGGCAACGGTACCATCCTGGCAGGGTTATTATATGAAAGGAGGCGCACTTGAAGTGGGAAAAGCAAGTACAAATTCATTTGTCTGGACGAGTGTACTTATTATTCTAGCTAATTTTATCATCACACAAATGCTGTTGAGCTAATGATTAAAGTTGAAAACATACACAAACGCTTTGGCGATGAGGAAGTATTGAAAGGTATTACCACTACATTTCAAAAAGGAAAGACCAATATCATAATTGGCCAAAGTGGTAGCGGTAAAACCGTATTTATGAAATGTCTTTTAGGACTTTTTACTCCCGATGAGGGACGGATTATTTATGGTGATACAGCCATTCAGGATATGGACAAAAACGATAAAAGTGAACTACGTCAAAAAATGGGTATGCTCTTTCAAGGTGGAGCCTTGTTTGACTCGATGAACATCGAAGAAAACGTGATGTTTCCATTACGGATGTTTAGTAAAAAATCGAGAGATGAAATGATGGAAAGGGTTAATGAGGTATTAAATCGGGTCAATCTTGAAAATGTCAATAAAAAACTACCTTCAGAAATTTCAGGGGGAATGCAAAAACGTGTAGCCATTGCCCGGGCTATAGTCAACAACCCCAAGTATTTGTTTTGTGATGAACCCAACTCAGGACTTGACCCGCGCACAGCTACAGTTATTGACAACCTGATCATGGAAATTACTCACGAGTATGACATCACCACCGTAGTTAATACCCACGACATGAATTCAGTTATGGAAATTGGTGAAACCATTATTTTCCTTAAGGATGGTAAACTGGTTTGGGAAGGCGATAAAACCAAAATTTTCAAAACAGACAATGAAGCAGTTACAGACTTTGTCTATTCCTCAGATTTATTTAAAAAAATAAGAATTGCTCAGAATATCGAAAACAAATAAGCAACTATTGCTCCCTGATTTCAATATTTTTCTTACCCAGTTTAAAAGCCAGCCAGTTTTTTAATTTTTCGTTATTGGTTGCTCTCACTTGTCTGGTAACTCCATCTTTCCAACTCACCGTAAACACCGGTATAGTATCAATTTTCTCAAAATCTGAAACAAATGTGTTTGAAAACGAAATGGAATTCAAATCACCATAATTAATTTTGATTTCTTCAACAAGTGTTTCAAAAGGTATATCGCCGGTTGAAAGCCTTCTAAGTTGTTGTTCAAGCATTCTTATTCTTGCTTCCCGGGATTCCAGA
>NZ_JCBCCK010000271.1:0-15511 GCF_059864935.1 Planktosalinus sp. | reverse complement strand
TACATCGGGTAAATCGTGCGTGTAAAGATGCTCATTAATAACCTTTTCATCGATATTTTCCGGCGAAATTATGTTATTTTTAACTTTAAAACAAAGGTCTTTGACTGTTTTAGAAATTTCTTCCCTCGAACCGTAGCTAAGTGCAAGTGTTAATATAAGTTTTTCGTTGTTTTTTGTTTTTTCCATAACCTCCAAAAGCTCTCTGTGCACTTTTGAGGGCAACAAGTCAATTTTACCTATCGCATTGAGCTTGATTTCATGTTCCTGTAGGGTTGAAATTTCCTTTTTTAAGGATGAGACGAGCAAATTCATTAACGTTCTAACCTCAAGTTTGGGCCTTTTCCAGTTCTCTGTTGAAAAAGCATACAGGGTGAGGTATTTGATTTCTAACTTGCCACATCCTTCCACAACTTCTTTTACGGCGGTAGCTCCTTGTTCGTGCCCTGCCGTGCGAAAGAGTCCTTTGAGTTTTGCCCATCGCCCATTACCATCCATGATCACGGCCAGGTGATAGGGGATTCTGGTTTTATCTATCTGTTCAATTAAACTCATGAGTTTGCCTTAAAAAACACAATAACAAGGTTTTCTTCCAAACATAACAGTCAAATTAATTCCGGTAAACACATACCAGTCATTGCTGTTGATGTTTCCAAACTTTAAACTTTGGTTACTGTCAAGATCACCCGTTGGATTGCTTCCGTCAAGGTTGTCTGTAAAGGTATATCTGGCACCTATTTCAAAACCAAAAACCATATACCTGCCCACCGTCATTTTATAACCCACAACCATTGGGATTGCCAATGCCCAATTGTTCCCATATTTTTGCATCTCGTTATTCTGCCCCAAAAATAAGCTTTCATAATTAAAATATGTAATTCCTGTGTATAAATATGGGGAATTTTGTGGCTGTGTATGGTGAGTGTTAAATTCCCAAAAGGTGTATTCCATTCCTAAAGCCAATTCTTTGATATTGTTTTTAAAGGAGTAGTCTCGTTGTTGCCTTCGTGTTTCCCCGGAGTCGGCATCGTCAGATTTTATGGATGCATACATAGCTGAAAACCTGAAGGAGTGTCTCTCGCTTCTGTTCCACCTGAATAGAGCTCCAAATGCCGGAGTGTTTGGGTTGATGTATGTAGTTGGTCCAATTTCACCAATATAATTGGCACCACCCAGTAACCCGCCAATTTCATAGGTTTGGGCATGAGTAAATTGAAAAAAAAACAGTAATAATAACGCAGCTGCAAAATGCTTCATAAACCCAAAAAGTTTGCAAATATAACACAATTGTTTACCCTGCAACGGGCATTGCAGAATACTCTCACTTGATTAACAAACTTTGTTGAATTTTATTGCCTGATGTTTTATGCACAAACTACTTTTCTTAAAAAAACAGGAACACCCAATTTGGACAGTAAATGGTTAAAGAAATAAATACCTATTTCTTGCAAAATAAAAAAAAATAGCATACAGCCCCCTTTGGGGGCTGGGGGCTCAATTGCGCTTGTCTTCTCCCCATAATAACTTTTTTCGAAGTGTTTTGATAAAGCTTTCTTCATGTAGCTGAATCACTTTTATAGTAAACGGGGATTTTTTAATGGTGATAACAGATTCAGTATCAATGTCGGCAATTCGGGAATCCAGTGAAACCAGATAACTGTTTTCTCTCCCGGTCACTTTAAGTTTAATTTCTGTAGAATCGGGAATAACAATGGGTCTTGCGTTGAGATTGTGCGGTGCAATGGGCGTTAAAATAATACTGTTTGAGCCGGGTTCAAGAATGGGGCCGCCACAACTCAAGGAATATCCGGTAGAACCTGTGGGGGTGGATACAATCAATCCGTCACTCCAGTAAGAAGTCAAATACTCATTGTTTAAATGGGTTTCAACCCGAATCATAGAAGTGGTGTTTTTTCTGATAACACTTATTTCATTCAATGCAAAATTAAAAGTGTTTAAGTCGTTATGTGTTGGAGAAACTTCTATGCTTAGTAAACTGCGCTCTGAAATTTTATAGTTTCCCTCAAGAATCTTTGGGACACAGTTGGCAATTTCTTCCTTCTGAATACTGGCTAAAAAACCCAGTCTTCCGGTATTGATACCCGCAAGCGGAATATTTAAATCTTTGATGAATGTGATGGATTTTAAAATGGTACCGTCACCGCCGATGCTAAAAAACAAATCAAAACTTGAATCAAGGGTCTTAAAAGTGGGATACTCATAACGGACTGTGTCAATGGCCTTGTTTTCAATAATTAATTTATAAAACTGTTCCTCTACAACCACAGTCACTTTGTTTTCCCTTAAAATCTTAAACAACTGCTGTATGAAAACAGCTGAATTCTCATGATAAAATTGTCCGTATATCCCTGCTTTAAGCATTTTTTGAAAGTTAATTATTGTAATACTGATTTTAAAATGTCAATTTTTAAGCCATAAATTTATCCACCGGAGGTTTACCGTAGGTGGAACATAAACCATAAGCCATAAACCACAACCCTCTAAATATTAAGATACTTATCCAAATACTCCGAGCGCTCCTTCAAATTATCCGTCCATTTGTCCTCATCGTGGCTGGAAACAATTTCATAACCATATCTTCTGAAAGTTTGTGTTATGGCTGTCAATCCAATTTCGCCAATTTTAATAGTGGCCTGAGTTCTTTCCCCTTCAATTTCTGAAATAAAAATCCCCAGTATTTTGGCGTTGTTGGATTCAACTATCTGGCATATTTCACTGAATGAATAATCCCTTGAGCCTTTTTCTACAACCAGTATGGCGCCATTTTCGTTTAGGAAAGGGGTGTTGTTGAACAAATTCATGATGTCGGCCAATTCAAAATAACCTAAATAGGCGTTGTTTTCACCCAAAACAGGCATAATATTACTGGAATGGTCTGCAAAGGCTTCCAATATTTCAAACCAATTGGCATCTGCTCTCACAAAAAAGGGCTCTATGGCATAATTATAGTCAGATAGCGTTTTATCCATATCAAAGCAATGGGCATCAGCCTCAGAAACACAACCAATAAAAACACCTTCCCTAATCACCGGAATATGAGAATAGGTGAGTTGGCTAAAAGTTTTTTTAACTTCAGTTATACCCGTGTTGATGTCAAACGGGTCGATGTCTCTGATGATGTAAATTTGTGTGTCCAACGCTTAAATAATTTCGTGCAAAATAATTAAAATAGTACAGACGGTCGTAATACATCTTTGTATTTTTGCAGTTCAAATGTACGATTTATGACCAAGCTAAGTGTAAATATTAACAAAATTGCAACGCTGCGCAACGCCCGGGGAGGTAACGTGCCTAATCTCTTGGAAGCAGCACAAAGAATTCAGGATTTTGGGGCACAGGGCATCACCATCCACCCCCGACCCGATGAACGCCACATCCGTCATCAGGACGCCTATGATTTAAAATCGGTTGTGCACACCGAATACAATATTGAAGGCAACCCCTTCCGTCCCTTTTTGGATATGGTACTGGAAATTAAACCCACCCAGGTCACGCTTGTTCCCGATGGAGATGATGTACTCACCTCAAACGCCGGCTGGGACACTATAAAACACAAAGGCTATCTGGTCGATGTCATTACTGAACTAAAGCGAAACGGCATCCGCACCTCTATCTTTGTCGACCCTGACCTTAAAATGATTGAAGGTGCCAAAGCCACAGGAACAGACCGTATCGAACTCTACACTGAAGAATTTGCCCGTCAATATGAAATGGGTAATAAAAACGGCATACAACCCTATACCGAATGCGCGGTTTTAGCCAATAAACTGGGTCTGGGCATCAATGCCGGTCACGATTTGTCATTGGATAACATCGCTTTTTTCAAGCAAAACATACCCGGATTGCTGGAGGTTTCCATTGGGCACGCCTTGATTTCAGAATCATTGTATCTGGGACTTGAAAACGTGGTGGGAATGTATTTGCAAAGGTTAAAAGGTTAGTTTTTTCGCGGTATTTTTGTATTTTTGATAAAAAGACAAATGCTATGAATGTTGCTTTAAAAAAACAAGAACTTTTAAATTGGTTGAAATCAATTGAAGATGAAAGTTTATTGATTGAAATTGAAAAGATCAAGGACAAAGACACAGGGAAGTGCTACACCATCGATGAAGCAAGAAAAATGTCTCTATCTAAAATTGAAGAATGGAGAGAAAAGTAAGCATACTTTTTTCCAGAGAGGTTATTGACTTTTTGGATGAACTTTTACATGTGCTTTACGAAAAAAACTATTTCAGTAATAAATCTTCAGCTTCGGCCTATGTCCTTAAAATTTATGATTTTATTGAAGTTAACATTTCAACCTTTCCTCATAAATAAACACCGAAGGCACTAAAGCACTTGGGGTCATTCTATATTTTTTATAAGCCAAATCAAAATACGACTTGGTTTATTTTTTTTGAAAAACAAGGAAGATCATATAGAGTAACAGCCATTATAAACAACTATTGTAAAGAAGCAAATTTCTTGTAGATATATTATACCGCTAAAACTGAAACCTTTTATTTATATATGGAAAATGTGGTGGGGATGTATTTGCAAAGGTTAAAATAAAAAAACAAAACATGAATCTACTCTACTCAAACATAGAAGGCACTGGAACTCCCTTATTAATCCTTCACGGATTTCTCGGCATGGGCGATAACTGGAAAACACTCGGCAACCGCTTTGCCGAAAACGGATATGAAGTGCATATGATTGACCAGCGCAACCACGGCCGGAGTTTTCATGCTAACGATTTCAGCTATGAAGTGATGGCTGATGATTTAAAAAAATACTGCGAACAAAAGAACCTGAAAAAGTTTATTCTGCTCGGGCATTCTATGGGAGGTAAAACAGCTATGCTTTATGCTTCTAAATACCCCGAATGCATCATAAAACTCATCGTTGTTGACATTGCCCCAAAGCAATACCCGCAACACCATCAGGACATTTTAAAAGGTTTGAGTTCGCTTGATTTTAAAGCCATGGACTCCAGGGGTGATGCTGATGAGCAGTTGAAAAAATACATCTCAAACAGGGGAATAAGACAATTCCTGCTTAAAAACCTGTATCGAATAGGTCAGGATGATTTTGCATTGCGAATCAATCTCCCGGTACTTGTTGAAAACATCGAAGAGGTAGGGAAGGTCCTTCCGGAAGAAGCAAAATTCAACGGAGAAGTATTATTTATGAGGGGAGAGCGATCTGATTATATTTTAGATCAGGATATGTCGCAAATCCAAAAACATTTTCCCAAAGCAACATTGGTGACAGTCCCAAAGTCAGGTCACTGGCTTCACGCAGAAAATCCGGATGGTTTTTTTGAAGAGGTGATGGGGTTCTTGAGTGAATAGTATGGATTCAAAAAAAAAAATATTTACTATCTTTAGTTGCTGCTAACCTATATAATTCAAAAAATGAAACTGATCATTCAACTGCTATTAACTGCCGTAGTCGTTTTGGTACTGGCAGAAATACTTCCCGGAGCACAGGTGGATACATTTACAACTTCATTAATAGTTGCCGCTGTTTTAGCACTGTTAAATATTACTATAAAACCGCTTTTGGTCTTTTTAACCCTTCCGGCAACGTTAATTACGTTTGGCTTATTTCTCCTGGTGATTAATGCGGTCATTATTATGATTATTGATTGGTTAATCGGCGGATTTATCATAGACAGCTTCTGGTGGGCACTGTTGTTTAGTTTGTTGCTGACATTTATACAATCCATTCTTTTTTCGTTAACCGAAAAGAATTAAAAATTACTAAAACCCCAAAGGGTTAAAGCTTTTGTAGAAACGATAAATTGTCGTATTTTTGCACCCGTTTTTGAGCGTGATTCATCCTGAACACACTTCAAAAACGGGTTATTTATTTAAACAAAACTTTCATGAACATTACAAAACAAGACATCGACAGTCTAAACGCCATCTTAAAAGTGGATATTTCTAAAGATGACTACGCACCCCGCGTAGAAAAAATCCTAACCGATTACAGAAAAAATGCAAACATCCCGGGTTTCAGAAAAGGCCACGTGCCCATGGGAATGATTAAAAAACAATACGGTAAAGCCGTGTTGCTTGATGAGGTAAACAAACTCATTCAGGAATCTTTGCACAAATACCTTACGGAAGAAAAACTGGATGTCTTGGGCAATCCGCTTCCAAAAAATGAACTGGACATCGATTGGGACTCAGATGATTTTGCCTTTGAATTTGAATTGGGACTCGCACCACAATTTGAAATCGATTTGAAGAAAAAACCTGTCAATGCCTATAAAATTGTAGCCGACAAAGAATTTCTGGACAACCAAATCAAAACAATCAGAAAGCAATACGGCAAAATCATTTCAAAAAATGAAGTAGCCAAAGGCGACGAAATCACAGGAACGTTCAAGAACGAAGAAAAAGGCATTGACAACAAAGCCACTTTTTCTTTGGATAAAATCAAAGGGAAAAAGCAATTAGACCAACTTATTGGTGCCAAAGCAGGGGATACCCTTACCCTAAAAACCAAAGGCCTTTTTGAAGACGATCACGACAACCAAACGTTCCTGGAGGTGTCTCACGATGACGCTCACGGTTTGGACATTGAAGTAACGCTCAACATTGAAGAAGTCAACACCCGTGAAGAAGCAGAGATGAACCAGGATTTGTTTGACAAAATCTTCGGAAAAGATGTGGTGAAATCTGAAGCTGAATTACGCGATAAAATCAAGGAAGATGCAGAGCTTCAATTTGAACAACAATCAGACCAGGTGTTGCTGAACAATGTGGTGGAAAGCTTGATTGAAAACACAAAATTTGACCTACCGGCAGAATTTTTGGTAAAATGGATTCAGAAAAGCGGCGAAAAAGAACTCACTGAAGAAGAAGCCAAAGCAGAATATGAGCGTTCTGAAAAAGGCCTGCGCTTTCAGTTAATCGAAGGAAAACTGATGACTGACAATGATTTGTATGCCAACTTTGAGGATTTAAAAGAATATACCAAAGCAATGGTAGCCTCTCAAATGATGCAGTTTGGACAAATGAACCCCAGCGATGAAGAATTGGAAAACATTTCAGCAAGAATCCTTTCAAATCAGGAGGAAGCAAAACGCTTGGCTGAACAACTCAACCAGCAAAAAATGCTGAAATTCTTTAAGGAAAACGCCAATTTAAAGACCAAAGAAGTGTCTTATGACAAATTTGCAAAAGAAGCATATCAATAAATCAACGATAAAATAGTTATCTTTAGGCGTTGAATGGAGTACATTTAACGCCTTTTTTAACATAAAACAGTACAGTAAAGACTATGGATTACGGAAAAGAATTTGAAAAATATGCCACCAAGCACCACGGTGTAAGCAGTACCTATTACGGTAAGATTATCAGCAGTATGACACCTTACATCATTGAGGAACGTCAGTTAAATGTTGCTCAAATGGACGTTTTCTCCCGTTTGATGATGGATAGAATTATCTTTTTGGGAACTCAGGTCAATGATCAGGTAGCTAATATTATTCAGGCACAACTGCTGTTTTTGGAAAGTACAGATGCTTCTAAAGACATTCAGATATATATCAATTCACCGGGAGGAAGTGTCTACGCCGGATTGGGAATTTATGACACCATGCAGTTCATCAAGCCTGATGTGGCCACCATTTGTACAGGTATGGCAGCCTCTATGGGAGCAGTGTTGTTATGTGCCGGTAAAAAAGGAAAACGAAGTGCCCTGCCACATTCCAGGGTTATGATTCACCAGCCCATGGGTGGCGCACAAGGCCAGGCCAGCGATATAGAAATCACAGCCCGTGAGATCTTGATATTGAAAGAGGAATTATACCGTATCATTGCCAGGCACTCAGAGCAAACTTATGAAAAAGTCTATGAAGACAGTGACCGCGATTTTTGGCTTAAAGCCGAGAAAGCACTCGAATATGGCATGATAGATGAAATTTTAACAAGAGAGAAAAAATAATTCAAAGTTTAAGGTTCAAGGTTGTTTTTTGGACATTGAACCTGAAACATTGAACCTGAAACCAAAGTTATGGCAAAAGAAAATTTAGAATGTTCCTTTTGTGGGCGTAAAAAAGCCGAAACCAATCTTTTGATTGCCGGTCTTGACGCACACATTTGTGACCGATGTATAGAGCAGGCTCACGGCATAGTGATGGAAGAAGCAACACATTCTTCCAAAACACATTTGTCCAGTGAGTTGATGTTGAAAAAGCCAAAAGCCATCAATGATTTCTTAAATGAATACATTATTGGACAGGAACACACCAAAAAAGTGATGTCTGTGGCAGTGTACAACCATTACAAGAGATTGCTGCAACCTTCAACTGATGATGATATTGAAATCCAAAAAAGCAACATCATCATCGTTGGGCAAACCGGAACCGGTAAAACCCTCATCGCAAAAACCATTGCCAAAATGCTCAATGTCCCTCTGGCCATTGTTGATGCCACTGTACTTACGGAGGCCGGTTATGTGGGCGAAGATGTGGAAAGCATACTAACCCGCCTGCTTCAGGCAGCAGATTACGATTTGAAAAAGGCACAAAACGGCATCGTTTTTATTGACGAAATCGATAAAATTGCCCGTAAAAGCGACAATCCGTCCATCACACGTGACGTTTCCGGTGAAGGGGTGCAACAAGCCTTGCTAAAACTTCTGGAAGGAACTACAGTAAATGTGCCACCCAAAGGGGGAAGAAAACATCCGGACCAAAAGTTTATCGAGGTCAATACAGAAAACATCCTGTTTATTGCCGGTGGTGCCTTTGACGGAATCGAAAAGAAAATCAAGCAACGTCTCAACCTTCAGGCCGTCGGCTTTAGCGCATCAAAATCTGACGATAAAATCGAAAGGGACAACCTCTTGCAGTACATCATTCCCAAAGATTTAAAAGATTTTGGGTTGATTCCCGAAATCATTGGGCGTCTTCCCGTTCTGACCCATATGAATCCGCTGGATAAGGAAACGTTGAGGGCCATTTTAACCGAGCCCAAAAACGCCATCATCAAGCAATATGAAAAACTGTTTGAAATGGATGGCATCAAGTTCACCATTGAAAATGAAGCACTCGACTTTATTGTTGACAAGGCCATTGAGTACAAACTGGGAGCCCGCGGATTACGTTCATTATGCGAATCTGTATTAACTGACGCTATGTTTGAAATGCCCGGTACTGACGAAGATACATTAGAAGTCTCAAGAGAGTATGCCGAGAAAAAAATCAACAGCTCGGCCATTAAAAAGTTGAAAGCGGTTTCTTAATTGAAATCGCTTTTTATCCGGAAATTTAGTGCTAAACCCAAGACGATTGCATTTAACTTAACTTGGAAATTAATGGGGAGTCACCTCGATGGTAATTGGCACACCCTGATAGAAACCATTAAGGCATTAAGCAATATTAAGAACACTGTATGTAGAAAAACTTAATGCCTCTTAATACCTTAATGTTTTTACTAGAAAAATTAACACCTTTTAAAACTACATAGATCTGAAATTTTAGTATTAAATCTCCCTTTTTCGCTTTCTGGTTTTGATATATTCTTCCACTGCTTCTTTGGTAGTGAGCCAGTTTCGGCCTTCTTTGTAAGCGTCAATTTTGCCCTGCCTTGCCAGCAGGCTGATGTAATCCTGACCATAAGGCAGTTGCTCTTCTTCCACAAGGTCAGAAATAATCCTGTAATTTGGATCAGCACCGGGAAGTGACTGCAAATAGATGTTTAAGGTGCGCTCCAATGCCTGAGACATTATGAGCATAAGTTTCCTGTAATTCCCATTATTTGCACTGTTTAAAGCTTCATAATATTTTTTCCGGTCATTGGTCAAAATGATGGCGGGAGGAAAATCCTCTTTCATCAATAGTAAGTTCATGCACAGCCTCACCGTTCTCCCGTTTCCATCAAAGAAAGGATGAATCCACACAAATTTATGGTGAAAAATAGTAGCCAATTCAATGATGTTTAACTGCATAGGGTTTGTATTGACAAAATCAATCAGTTCATCAAGAAGTTGTGGCACTTTTAAGGCATTGGGCGGAACAAAATTTGCTCCCGTTATCCTCACGCCTCCGGTCCTTAATCGTCCCGCAAAATCATCCTCAATACTGCGAAGCACGAGTTGGTGCAAGTCTAAGATGTCTTTGCTGTTTACTTTATACTCGCTGGATACGAGTTCATACAGATAATTAAGTGCGGTCTCGTGGTTTTTTGCTTCAAAATGCTCTTTTAAAGATTTTCCCTTAACGGTAATTCCTTCCTGAAGCACGAGCTGGGTCTCCCTCAAACTCAGGGTATTCCCTTCTATACTGTTTGAGTTGTAAGTCCACTCAATGGAAAGTGCTTCCTTTAGTTTTTGTAAAGCAACCTGAGGCAAAGGCCGGCTTTTTTGTAAAACCAAAAGTTTGTCAAACAACCGTTCAAAGGTAGCTTGAAAGTCATCGCGATATGATAAATCTATTTTCCACATAAAATCGTATACAAATATAAAATATCTAACCGATATTAAAAAATGTTTTAACAAAAAAACCTCCAATAAAATTGAAGGTTCTTAAGTTCTTAATAAGGGTTATGCAATATATTTTAAGGAGCGGCTATAATTGTTCTTTGTTGTTGAACAATTCTGCGCTGGATGATTTCCTGCTTTTCTCTGATTTTAAATGAAACTTCTTCATCTTGTTTTAGGTCGAATTTTTTGCTCACGCCACAAGAAAATAAACTTCCTGTTAAAACGATTCCTAAAATTAATATAACTACTCTTTTCATCTTATTTTGGTTATTTTGATGAAGCAAACTTAGCGCGTAAGAATTCCTCCCGCAAAAGTTTTAGTTGAAGCGAGCGATAAAATCGTTAAAGTGCAAAAAAACGTAAAAAATCGTGTAATCCCAGCAAAATCAATGCTTTTCAAGCTTGCGCCTTGTCGAGATATAGTGCATTTCGTCGATGTTTTGGATTTTCGACTAAGAATTCATTTGTAGTAAAATGGATAAAAATTCCCTTGAATTTGAAAGTCGGGGCACTTTGTGTTGTCCGCCCAGTTTGCCTTCTTTTTTTAACCAATCATAAAAAAGGTTGTTTCTGGCCACATTTAATTTTAATAAATTTAAGGTGGTATTATTGAAACGCTTGGCTTCATAATCGCTGTTTACATCCTGAAGGGCTTTGTCGAGCAGTTGGATAAACTCTTTGATGTCTTTTGGAGGGGTTTTGAATTCTATCATCCATTCGTGGGCTCCTTTTTCCCTACCTTCCATAAAAATGGGTGCCACAGTATAATCAACAATTTCTGAATTAGTTGCCGTTGTTACTTTTCTTAAGGCCTCTTCGGCATTTTCAATGATTAACTCTTCACCAAACACATTGATGTAGTGCTTAGTTCTGCCGGTTACTTTGATGCGATAAGGGGAAACAGAAGTAAATTTAACCGTATCTCCAATTTTGTATCGCCACAATCCTGAATTGGTGGTAATCACAATGGCATAATTTTTTCCCGGCTCAACTTCGCTTAACGGAATGACTTTTTCTGAGGGCGTGCCATAAGTATCCATTGGGATGAATTCATAGAAAATTCCATAGTCAAGCATCAGCAAAAGTTCTTTATTGCTGTTTTGGTCCTGTAGTGCAAAAAACCCTTCAGAGGCATTGTAAATTTCGTAATAACGGAAACTTTCTTTGGGTAAAATTTTATTGTACTGATCGATATAAGGGTTAAAACTCACCCCGCCGTGAAAATAGACCTCCAGATTGGGCCAGATGTTAAACAGGTTATCTTCACCGGTGGTTTCTAAAACTTGATTGAGCAATACCAACATCCAGGATGGTACACCTGCAAGACTGGTGACATTTTCCTGAATGGTTTCATTGACTATGGCCTGCATTTTGACTTCCCAATCTGCCATCAACGAAATTTCGTTGCTGGGGGTACTGCTAAACTCTGCCCAAAAAGGCATATTGGCAATAAGTATCGCAGACAGGTCGCCATAAACAGTACCGTTGTTTTTATACAATTCTTTACTGCCACCCAGTCGAAGGCCTTTACCCACAAACAACTGTGAGTCCGGATTGTTGTTTAAATACATACACAACAAATCTTTGCTTGCGGCATAATGGCAATTCTCAAGCGACTCCACGCTTACAGGGATAAACTTACTTTTTGCAGCCGTTGTTCCGCTTGACTTGGCAAACCACTTAATAGGAGTGGGCCAGAAAATATTGTTTTCACCCAATCTTGCACGTTCTATTTGCGGCTCAAATTCTTCATAGGAGGTAATCGGGACCCGTTCTGTAAAAGTCTTGTAGTTTGTAA
Source organism: Planktosalinus sp. (assembly GCF_059864935.1). Lineage (NCBI taxonomy): Bacteria > Pseudomonadati > Bacteroidota > Flavobacteriia > Flavobacteriales > Flavobacteriaceae > Planktosalinus > Planktosalinus sp. The sequence continues at coordinate 3,216 of NZ_JCBCCK010000271.1, read as the reverse complement.
TGTTGTCAAAATCATATTTTTTTCCAACCTCAGTGTTTCTTGCTGTTTTAATGAGATTGTGGAGCAATTCCAGCTGCACTTCATGGGGGTATTTAAGAAACAGTTCAATTTGATGGAACCGTTTCTTTAAAAACCACGAAGCAATGGAATTGACAATAGGGATTGGCATAAAAAAAGTATATTTATGGCGATAAACTACTTTGTAAATTTAAACTTAATTTTTTGTAATGCAATACCAAGGCGTACTCACCAAAATGCAAACTGAGTTCACAAACCCGATTCAGTATTATTTAGTCTTTGAAAATGACTTTCTTAACCTGAATCAGGTGTTGAATAAAAAATTAAAAATAAATTTTGTGGGCTATCAGTGCCTCTCTTGTGGGCTGAATTTACAGATATTCCGTCAGGGTTTTTGCAAGGATTGCTTCTTTAAAATCCCGCAAGCCGGCGATTGGATAATGAATCCGGAACTAAGCAAAGCCCATCTCGATATTGAAGATCGCGATTTGGATTACGAAAAAAAAGTACAGTTGCAGCCCCATGTGGTCTATCTGGCCAATTCAAGCAATGTAAAAGTGGGTGTAACCCGAAAGAACCAAATCCCCACCCGATGGATTGACCAGGGTGCTCACGAAGCCATTGAAATTGTGGAAGTGCCCAACAGATACCTTGCCGGGATTACTGAAGTAGCCCTAAAAGCCCACGTTTCTGATAAAACCAACTGGCGTAAAATGCTCGCCAACGATGTGCTGGATCTGGACCTGGTTGAAATCAGGGATTCATTAAAGCAATATATACCGGAAGAAGCACTGGAATACTACATTCCCACAAATAAAGAGACCAACATTCATTTTCCGGTGTTGCAATATCCCAATAAAATCAACTCTCTCAACCTGGAAAAAACGCCCCAATTTGAAGGGGTTCTAAAAGGAATCAAAGGTCAATACTTGCTTTTTGAAGACAGTACCGTGTTTAATGTAAGGAGCAGTGAAGGGTATGTGGTTGAGATGATTATAGGTTAAGTGAACTCGCTAGATGTAAGACTACATGACTTAAGACTTATGACAGATTCTAAATTCCAAATGCCAACAACTTTTCCGGCTTCTTTGCGTCTTTGCTCCCGATAGCTATCGGGATTGCGAGAAACTTTTAAAGGAGATGAAGCTAAAAAAACATTTTAGTCATAAGTCTTAAGTCATACAATCCTAAATCAATTTTAATCAATCAACCGCTTCTCAATATAATTGGAGTTCATCACGCCTAGAGCACCCATATAACTCATTTTAAAAGTCACAATATCGCCCACCTTATATTCTTTAGAGGTGTTGGTGACATCCAGTACCAGCATATCTGAACTGGCACCAATAAAACTCAACTCTTTGTCAAAAGGGCTCAGGTAATCAATTTTGGAAATGTCTAACAGTCCAATGTCAAGTATGGCCCGTTTTTGCAGTTTTCCATATTCACTTTCGTCAATTTCAAACACTTCACCCGAAGGATTGGCTTCCATTTCGCCATAAGGCATAGCAGGCTTTTCGGTTATTTCAATAATTTCAGAATGGAGTAGAAACACATCGTCTTGCATTCCTTCAATGGTTTCATTTTCAAAAAGGTCAATCCCAAAAAACAAGGTTTCACCAATCCTGAAATGATTCACTCCCTTGGGGATTAAACCTTTGATCAGCAAAGGCACCATTACAGAAGAGCCTCCGGAAACACCAATAATTTTTTTGCCAAATTTTGCTTCAATCAATTGCTCGTACAAACTTAGCTGAATAAGCTTGTCTTTACTGGGCATAACACCACTCAGGCAATTGAGGTTTGAGCCTATGCCCACCACTTCGATATTGGGCAGTTTAAATACTTTACTGTAAAATTCTATGAGGTGATCGCCCATAATACCCTCACGCAGGTCACCCAGTTCAATCATAATAATCACCCGGTGTGTTATGTTTTGTTTTACGGCTTCTTTGGATAGCCATTTGATGGTGATAAATTCGGTGTTGAAACTCACGTCAGCATATTTGACGATATCGGGAATGATTTTTTTTGCAGGGGGCTTTATGTAAATGGTTTCTTTATGTGGTGCCAGCTTTTTGATGGTTTTCAAATTTCCCAACCGGGAATCACACACTTGCTCAGGTCCCAGGGTGAGAATGTATTCCAGGTATTTTTCGTTACCACATAACATTTTTAAAACAGGAGCCCACTCAATGTTGTTCTCGCCAAAAAGCTTTTGAAGAAATTTATAATTGTGTTTTAAAGATGATTTGCTTAAGGTGACAAAAGCCATAGTTTTTAAATTGTGACCCGCGGGTCTATTTCTTGACAGTTAAGTACAAAAATAGGGAAATTAAAACACCTAAGAGAATGGGGTCAAAACCAAACGGGATTTCAATCTCTAAAAATGTCAATATTAAAGTTGTAAAACCACCAAAAAGCATGGCCAATAAAGCAGCCAGTGGTTTTTTCTTTTTAGACCAAAGCATGCCCAATACCGGAACAAGTAGACCCGAAACCATAAAAGCATAGGACAATAGCATCAAATCCAAGACGCTGGTCATAAAACTGGCTATCAACACGGCCGTAAAACCAATAATAAAAGTGATGATTTGTGAAATCAATATCGCTCTGGGATTGTTTTCTTTTAACCCGAGAATATCAGTCACAAAATTACCCGATGATGCCAGTAGGCAACTGTCTGCAGTAGACATAATTGCAGAAAAATAGGCGGCCATCATCAATCCCATCAGTCCGGCGGGCAGCATGGTTCTCAAAAGTAAAGGCAAACCAATTTCCGGATCCATTGAAGCCACTTCGGTAAAACCATAAGCGATAAACAAGCCTTGTTCAGCTCCAACTCGTGCCAAGAGTCCCAGTGCAACTCCCATAAAAGCCATCACAGGCCATTCAAACAAACCGGCGATGTACCAGGCTTTTTTAGCTGTTTTTTCATCTTTGCAGGCATAGATGCGCTGATAAAGTGTCATCCCAACAAACCAAATGGGAACTATGGTTATAAACCAATTGACAAATTGCACCCAGCTGAGGTTGGTGAGTGAAAAGAATTCTCCTGGTAAAGCGGTTTTAATGGCTTCCCAGCCCCCCAGTTCAAAGTAGGCAATGGGTATTCCCACAAAAATAAGCCCAATCATCAGTATAGCCCATTGAAAGGTGTCTGTGTAAATCACGGCTTTTATGCCGCCAAAAACAGTA
>NZ_JCBCCK010000051.1:0-16566 GCF_059864935.1 Planktosalinus sp. | reverse complement strand
TACATCATTGGGGGGATAACGGCAATCATATCTGTTTTTACCCTATTGAAAATTTTAAATCTCATATAGTGTCACAAGAGGAACAAAACTTTTTTTCACGGGTATATGAAGTGGTGAGGCAAATACCTTACGGGAAAGTGACTTCATATGGCGCTATTGCAAAGCACATTGGTGCGGTAGGAAGTGCCAGGATGGTGGGCTGGGCAATGAACGCCTCTCACAATATGACCGATGTGCCGGCACACCGCGTGGTGAACAGAAAAGGCCTCCTCACAGGTAAACATCACTTTGACGGCACCAATCTTATGCAACAACTTCTGGAAAGCGAAGATATTACCGTGATTGACAATCAAATTCAGGACTTTGAAAAGGTTTTTTGGGAACCGGGGAAGGAGTTATAAAAGGCTATATTTTATAGTTTTTTTGGGGTTGTAACCCTGAAATATTATGATTTTTTGAGGTTATAACCACAATTTATCATATTTTACAATTCAACTATACCACTTTTAAATCAACTCTGATAGTTTATGTTTGCTTAAAAAATACAATGTACATTCACAAATAACTTTATTTATACCCCCATCAATCAAATAAATCAAACCCCTTCACCAAATCAAGTTTTCCTTGTATATTTGCACTTTAGAATTATTCTACATAAGCTATTGAAAAGTATGATAAAGCTCGATAAAAAAGACATCCTTGCCGCTTTGGAAACCATCACGGTTTCCGGTGAAGGAAAAAATATGGTGGAAAGCGGTGCCGTTCAAAACGTAATCACCTTTGCAGACGAAGTAATTGTTGACCTGTTGCTCACCACTCCGGCATTGCATATTAAAAAACGTGCTGAAAACGACATCGTCAATACCATTCGTGAAAAAGTACATCCGGATGCCAAAGTAAAAGTCAACATCCGTGTGGAAGCCCCTGAAAAGGCACAAATAAAAGGAAAACACATTCCCGGCATTCACAACATTGTTGCCATTGCCTCGGGCAAAGGCGGTGTTGGAAAATCTACCATAACAGCAAATATCGCAGTTACTTTGGCCAAAATGGGTTTTAAAGTGGGTGTGCTCGATGCCGATATTTACGGCCCGTCTATTCCCATTATGTTTGATGTGGCCCATGAAAGGCCACTTTCAATCAACGTTGATGGAAAATCAAAAATGAAACCCGTTGAAAACTACGGTGTAAAAGTGCTTTCCATTGGCTTCTTTACCCAACCCAATCAGGCAGTCATCTGGCGCGGACCTATGGCATCCAAAGCACTTAACCAGCTTATTTTTGATGCAGCCTGGGGCGAACTCGATTTTATGCTCATTGACCTTCCTCCGGGAACGGGAGACATCCACCTTTCCATAATGCAATCGCTGCCAATTACCGGTGCTGTTGTAGTAAGTACCCCACAAAATGTAGCCCTTGCCGATGCCCGAAAAGGAGTTGCCATGTTTCAGCAGGAAAGCATCAACGTGCCCGTTTTGGGAATCGTAGAAAATATGGCCTATTTCACCCCGGCTGAACTGCCGGAAAACAAATACTATATCTTTGGAAAAGAAGGTGCAAAAAACCTGGCCAAAGATTTGGAAGTACCCTTTTTAGGGGAAATTCCTTTGGTGCAAAGCATCAGGGAAGCGGGTGACGTGGGAAGACCGGCAGCGATGCAAACCGGAACTCCGCTTGAAGAAGCTTTTGAAACGCTTACGCGAAATGTGGTACAGCATACTGTTGACCGAAATGAAAGCCTTCCGCCTACACAAGCCATACAAATCACAACAATGGCCGGCTGTAGTGCGGTAAAGAAGGCCCCCTAACCCCCAAAAGGGGTATAAAATATCCTTAAAAAAAGAAATGTAAAATGACACAGGAAGAATTACACATTAATGTTGAAAAAGCACTGGAGGAAATCCGTCCTTTTTTACAAAGTGACGGTGGTGACATTTTATTGATTTCCATTGAAAATGGCAAAATTGTAACCGTTCAATTGCAAGGTACTTGTGTGGGCTGTTCCGTCAATCAAATGACCTTAAAAAGTGGAGTGGAAATGACCATTAAAAAATATGCCCCGCAAATTGAACACGTAATCAATTTGGAAGCTTAAAATTTCCAAAAACCTATTTTGTAATTACAATTGATGATACTACTTAATGATTAAAACCGATATACTCATCATAGGAGCAGGCCCAACAGGGCTTTTTGCAGTTTTTGAGGCCGGATTGCTCCAACTCAAATGCCACATCATTGACGCCCTGCCCCAACCCGGCGGACAACTAGCGGAGATTTATCCCAAAAAACCCATCTATGACATTCCCGGTTTCCCGGAAGTGCTCGCAGGTGAATTGGTGGACAGTCTTATGGAGCAAATCAATCCTTTCCAACCCGGGTTTACCTTGGGCGAAAGGGCAGAAACCATTGAAAAACTGGAAGATGGCACATTTATCGTAACTACCAATAAAGGCACGCAACACCACGCTCCGGTAATAGCAATTGCAGGAGGATTGGGAAGTTTTGAACCCCGAAAACCACTGATACCCAACATCCACCAATTTGAAGACAAAGGCGTGGCCTATTTTATCAGAAATCCTGAAGTTTACCGCAACAAAAAAGTAGTTCTTGCCGGTGGCGGTGACTCAGCATTGGACTGGAGTATTTTCTTAGCCAACGTGGCTTCAGAAGTGACTCTGATTCACAGAAGAAATGAGTTTCGCGGTGCCTTGGATTCGGTTGAAAAAGTACAGGAATTGAAAAAACTTGGAAAAATCAATTTAGTCACTCCTGCAGAGGTTGTTGGGCTTTCCGGCAAAGATAAACTCGTAGCCACCGTAGTACAAATGGCTGACAAATCAGAAGTCATTATTGAAACTGATGCGTTTATCCCACTTTTCGGACTATCCCCAAAACTTGGCCCAATTGCCGATTGGGGCCTTGAAATCGAAAAAAATGCAATTAAAGTAGATAATTCTTTAGATTATCAAACCAATATACCCGGTATTTATGCCATTGGAGATGTAAACACCTATCCCGGAAAATTAAAGTTGATTTTATGCGGTTTCCACGAGGCTACCTTAATGTGCCAGAGTGCTTACCAGCGCATACACCCCAACAAACGCTATGTCATGAAATACACTACTGTGGGTGGTATTCACGGTTTTGATGGAAGTGTGAAGGAAGCACCAAAAGCGGTTGTGAAAGCGATTGAATAGTCCCCCTCCCAGCCTCCCCCAAAGGGGAGGGAGTATTTGTAAAGTGAAGAAAATTAATCATGCAAGACGTTATCATAACTATCATTGACAGAGAAGGTGTTACACACGAGGTACAAGCGCCCACTGACATGAATATGAACCTGATGGAGTTGGTGCGTTCATTTGAACTTGCTCCTGAGGGCACAATTGGCGTTTGTGGTGGTATGGCCATGTGTGCTTCCTGCCAGTGTTATATTGAAAGTGACCATCATCTTCCCGAAAAAGGCAATGAAGAAGAAGCCATGCTTTCTGAAGCATTTTTTGTACAGGAAAACAGCAGGCTGGGGTGCCAGATTCTCATTACCCAGAAGCTCGACGGATTGAAAGTTACTCTGGCTCCGGAGGAATAATAATTTCCGTGACCTGCCCGCAGACAGGAGCGAAAATCTCATCATTAGTCTTCCTCACACCAAATTTTTCGATTTACTCGTCCTTCGGATTACTCAACAAATAGCCCAAGGATTTTAACTCCTTGATATGATTGAAGGCAATGTTTATGATTCCAATAACCGGTATCGCCAGTGCCATTCCAATAATGCCCCAAACCGCATTTCCCAAAACCACAGCCAGGATAACAAACAGCGGGTGAATATTTACACTGTTCCCAAAAACATAGGGCTGAAGGATAAAGCTTTCTATAAGTTGAGCGACAGAAAATGTGATGATGACACCTATCAGAACCCCTGTTTCTCCGGTTGTTAAATACCCGAAAGTAAGCGCAATAAAAAACCCGATAATATTTCCCACCCAGGGAATTACACTCAATACAGCTGCGATTAAACTTATTAAAACAAAATTACTTACACCCGAAATACCCAAACCTATCGAGTAGAATATAGTGAGGGCAATGATTAAAATTAACCTGCCGAATAAATACTGTTGTGAAATTTTTGCAGTTTGGTCAATGACACAGCGCACTTCATCCTGCTTTATTTTAGAAAACAGTTGAAGTATAAACTTTTTAAACATCCTTCGGTATTCTAGCAAAAAGAAAATGTAAACAAACATTAAGATTGAATTGGTCATAAATGCCATGGCCATTCCCAAAACACTAAATGCTGTTCTGCCGGATTCAGGGTTTGCCAATATATAGGAAAGATCCGTTTTTTCTTTATAAGCATCTATTTCAGTTTGTTGCAGTTTGGTGTTTATAAGTAAGTATTGTTCAATACGTTCAAGTTTGGGGTTCATTGCATCTCTAATGGTTTCCCTGTCGTCCACAAAACTTTTGATTTGAAAATACACCAATGAAACTATCATCAAAGAGATGATCATTAAAAACAGCGTGCTGAAAAACGAAGAAAAGCCACGATTCATTCCCCAAGATTCCATTTTGTTGGAAACAGGAATCATCAGCAGTGCTAAAACTATAGCAGTAACTATTGGCGCCAAAAATGTTTTAGCTGAAACAAGACCCACAAATAAAAAATACAGCCCTACGCTGGCTGCAGAGAGTGTGTAAATTGCTTTTCGGGTAAAACTCATAGGTTAGCTATTGTCTTGTGAGCCTTGAAGGTACCCAAAAAAACCCGTAAAAGAATTGGCTTTAAAAAAATTATAACAAATAAGTGAGAGGAAATTTCACGCATTTGTTATTACTGGCCGCCCAATTTTTTTCCGTGAAATGGTTAATAATTCCATTTTGCATAGAGGTCGTCGGCCTGTCTACAGGACAAGTTTTTTAAAGTAAAACGAGAACTTCATTTAAATATAAATGGCTTACAATCTCTTGGCAACCTCTTTATTTTGGCAATCATATGATTTATATAAAATTACTCATAACCGGGGTTTTACCATCATTCCATTTGTTTACTTGTGCCACTTGACATTGTGAGTATTTAATCATTAATTAAGAAAAGTCAATCATTTACATTTTAGAAATATTTACTTAACGTTTTGGCAATATTACATTTTTTACTTGCTGATTATCTTTTTGTTAAATACAAATATGCGTCTATAATTTAATGTTGGAATTTGAAAAACAACAATTTTAAAACTTACATTTAACGGTTTATATAACTATGATGGTTTAAACTGATAACATTTTGGTAACATTGGATAACAAAATTTATAAGAATTTTGTGGTCTAAATTAAGCTTCATAAATGAACGATATTTATCTTTACATGCTGATTGCCTTGGCACTGTTAGCAATTGCCGATTTGGTTGTTGGAGTTGCCAATGACGCCGTTAACTTCCTGAATTCAGCCATAGGTTCAAAGGCTGTCCCTTTTAAACTGATTATGATTGTTGCCAGCATTGGAATTTTCTTTGGTGCTGTATCTTCCAGTGGTATGATGGAAATTGCCCGTAGCGGTATTTTTGTCCCCTCAGAGTTTTACTTCAACGAAATCATGATCATTTGTATGGCAGTGATGATAGGCGATATCTTGCTATTAGGTTTTTTTAACAATATGGGGATGCCCACCTCAACCACAGTCTCAATCATTTTTAATTTACTGGGAGCTGCGGTTGCTGTTTCACTTTATAAGATTTACAATAGTGATGACAGTTTTTCCAATTTAGGAAACTATATCAACAGTGCCAAGGCACTTGAGATTATAACCGGCATTCTGCTCTCAGTGGGAATTGCTTTTGTTGTTGGAGCCTTTGTACAATATATTACCAGATTTCTCGTCGGTTTCAATTTTGAAAAAAAGCACAAAATTGTACCTGCAGTTTTTGGTGGTGTAGGCATCACGGCTATTTTCTATTTCATAATCATCAAAGGGTTGAAAGGCACAGCTATTTTACCTGAACAACTTTCAGTTTGGGCTGATAGTAATCTAGGCTTATTTCTTCTTTACAATTTCATTGTCTGGACAATCATCTCTTTTCTATTAGACATATTGGCTAAAGTAAATGTATATAAGTTAATCATACTCCTTGGCACTTTTGCTTTGGCAATGGCATTTGCCGGAAACGACCTTGTGAACTTTGTGGGTGTTCCCATTGCAGCCTATCAAGGTTGGGAAGCTTGGGTAGCATCAGGTGTGCCTGCAAACGAATATAAAATGGGCCTTCTGGCAAACAAAGTGAGCACCCCGGTTTTATTGCTCCTTCTTTCCGGCTTGATTATGGTACTTACCTTATGGTTTTCAGAAAAAGCACAACGTGTTCTAAAAACTTCGGTAGATTTATCCAGACAAGATGAGGGTAAAGAGCGCTTTCAACCCAACGTTTTATCACAAATTTTAGTGAGGTTTTCTATGTATATCAATATCGGGATTACAAGAGTGCTTCCTCGAAAAGTGAATGAATCCATTGAAAAAAGATTCAAAAAATCGGATGTATTGTCAATTGACAAAAGAATAGACGCACCTGCTTTTGATATGATCAGGGCCTCTGTCAACTTAATGGTGGCCAGTTTACTTATCTCCTTTGCAACTTCTTTAAAATTACCGCTTTCTACCACCTATGTGACTTTTATGGTGGCTATGGGCACATCGCTCGCAGACAGGGCATGGGGAAGCGACAGTGCTGTATATCGTGTTGCCGGGGTGTTGAATGTCATTGGCGGATGGTTTATGACAGCGTTTGTGGCATTTATGATTGCGGCCACTCTGGCATTTATAATTTCATTTGTTGGCGAAATTGCCTTGGTTGTCTTATTTGGAATAGCAGTTATATTTATTATTAGAACTTATCTGATTAGCAAAAAAGAAGCTGAGGAATTTAAAGAAGAAGAACTCTTTAGAAAAGCAGAAAGCACTTCCATCAAGGGAGTGATTACTGAAAGCTCAAGTAATGTATCAACCATTATGAAGCGCGCAAGTAAAGCTTACGCCGCTACTCTTGAAGGTTTGGCAAAACAGAATATCAAAAAATTAAAGAATGCCAAAAAATATACTGAAAAACTGGACGTAGAAGTTGAAGAACTCAAAGATCACATTTTCTATTATATCAAAAACCTCAAAGGCCACGATGTAGGTGCCAGCCGTTTTTATCTTTTGGTACAGGACAACCTGCAGGACATCACCCAATCTCTGGAATTGATTACCAAGGTGAGTTTGAAACACGTAAAAAACAATCACAAAGGGCTCAAGTTCAATCAAATAAAAGATTTGAAAGAAATTGAAATGCAGCTTCTTGAGTTATTCAACAGGACAAAAATTGAGTTTGACAATAACACCCTGGACAATATTGGTGATATTCTTAAGGAAAAGCAAAACCTGCTTAACAAGGTAACCGAGCATATTGAAAAACAAATTGCCAGAACAAAAGACCCTGATTCCAGCTCAAAGAATACCTCACTGTATTTTACGCTATTGCTGGAAACCAAAGACTTGATAATGTCAACACTCGAAATGCTTGAGTTGTATTATGTCGAACACAAAAAAGCAAAGGTCATCAAGAAGGAGTTTTTATAAAACCCAAAACAATTACAATAAAAAAGGAAGGCGTTCGCCTTCCTTTTTTATTCTTAACACTTGCACAAATTTAAGAACCACACATCAGGCAGTCGTCATCTTCGGTTGCGGTTTTGGATTTAGCCAGCATTTCACGTAGCTCCTGAGGGGACAACGGTTTGTTGTCAACCTCCTGAGTAGCCTCTTCCAGAATGGCTTCTTTTAAATCGGGAAGCTCCTTTTTAACCTCTTTGTCTAAAGTAAACTTGATGGCATCTACAGCTGATTTGGTTCTCAGGTAATACATTCCGGTTTTCAAACCACTCTTCCAGGCATAAAAATGCATAGAAGTCAGTTTTGCCATGTTTGCATTTTCCATAAACAAATTGAGCGATTGGGATTGGTCAATAAAATACCCTCTGTGGCGTGACATATCGATAATGTCTTTCATGCTAAGTTCCCACACAGTCTTATACAGTTCTTTAAGATCTTCCGGAATGTTGTCAACATGCTGTATTGAACCGTTTGCCCGCATGATTTCTTGCTTCAGGTCATCGTTCCACAAGCCCAATTCAACCAAATCTTCCAATAAGTGTTTGTTTACAACAATGAACTCACCTGAAAGCACTCTTCGGGTGTAAATGTTGGAGGTATAAGGCTCAAATGCTTCGTTGTTCCCAAGGATTTGAGAAGTGGATGCAGTTGGCATCGGGGCAACAAGAAGCGAGTTTCTAACACCGTGTTTTTTGATGTCTTTTCGAAGTTTCCCCCAGTCCCAGCGGCCACTTAATTCTTCATCTTTTATTCCCCAAAGGTTGTGCTGAAACTCTCCTTGCGAAATGGGTGACCCTTTATAAGATTGGTAAGGCCCATCAACTTTAGCCTCTTCCATTGAGGCGGTTACAGCAGCAAAATACAGGGTTTCAAATATTTCCTGATTCAGTTTTTTGGCCTCATCACTGGTAAACGGAAGTCTCAACATGATAAAAGCATCTGCCAGACCTTGAACACCCAAACCGATGGGTCTGTGACGCATATTTGAATTTTCTGCTTCAATTACAGGATAATAGTTTCTGTCGATCACCCGGTTGAGGTTTTTGGTTACCCTCTTGGTTACCCTAAAAAGTTCTTTGTGGTCAAATTCGCCGTTTTTCACAAACATGGGCAAGGCAATAGATGCCAGGTTACACACTGCAATTTCATCAGCAGAGGTGTACTCCATAATTTCTGTACAAAGGTTTGAAGAACGGATAGTTCCCAGGTTTTTCTGGTTTGACTTTCTGTTGGCAGCATCTTTATAAAGCATGTATGGTGTTCCGGTTTCAATTTGCGACTCCAGGATTTTTTCCCATAATTCGCGTGCCCTGAGTGTTTTACGGCCTTTGCCGGCTTCTTCATAAGCAAGGTACTTGGCATCAAATTCCTCACTATGGCAGTCATAAAGTCCGGGGCACTCATTGGGGCACATCAATGTCCAGTGGGCATCTTCCTGAACACGTTTCATAAACAAATCAGGAATCCACATAGCATAAAACAGGTCCCGGGCACGCATTTCTTCTTTTCCATGGTTTTTCTTCAAGTCAAGGAAGTCAAAAATATCAGCATGCCAGGGTTCTACATAAATGGCAAAAGAACCCTTGCGTTTTCCCCCTCCCTGATCGACATAACGAGCCGTGTCATTAAACACCCGCAACATGGGTACAATTCCGTTTGAAGTTCCGTTGGTTCCGGCGATGTATGATCCTGTTGCCCGGATGTTGTGTATTGACAAGCCTATTCCTCCAGCAGATTGCGATATTTTAGCTGTATTTTTAAGCGTATCATAAATTCCATCGATACTGTCGTCTTTCATTGCTAAAAGAAAACAAGAGGACATCTGCGGCTTGGGTGTCCCGGAATTAAACAACGTGGGAGTGGCATGGGTAAAGAATTTTTTAGACATTAGTTCATAGGTTTCCTTAACCGCCTCCATGTCGTTTAAGTGAATTCCAACAGAAACACGCATCAACATATGTTGCGGGCGTTCGGCCACCTTTCCGTTGATTTTTAACAGATATGAACGCTCCAAGGTTTTAAAACCAAAATAATCGTAATTAAAATCGCGGTTGTAGATGATGGTTGAGTTGAGTTCATCGGCATTTTTCTGAATCACTTCATAGACCTCATCACTTATCATTGGTGCTTTTTTTCCGGTACGCGGGTTGACATATTCATAGAGGTCTGTCATCACTTCCGAAAAGGATTTCTTGGTGTTTTTGTGCAGGTTTGACACCGAAATGCGTGCAGCAAGCTTTGCATAATCAGGATGTGTGGTGGTTAATGTGGCTGCCACTTCTGCTGCAAGATTATCCAGTTCGGGAGTAGTTACACCTTCATAAAGTCCTTCAATCACCCTCATTGCCACTTTCACCGGGTCTACCAGCTCGTTAAGCCCATAACACATTTTTCTGACCCGCGACGTAATCTTGTCAAACATTACGGGTTCTTTTCTGCCGTCTCTTTTTACTACAAACATATTTTTTTGATTTTAGTTGGTGGTTGATTTCTTGGTAAAATATCCCTTGTGAGCCGTTTTCAGGCTCACTGTAATTTATATTGTAACTTATTAATTTTGTAAAGATTAGCTTCTAAAAGTCTTCGTCAAAGCTAATTTTATTGGTTTCTTTGTCTTTGTTGGTCACACCCGCCTTTTGATATTCAGACACGCGTTTTTCAAAGAAATTTGTTTTCCCCTGAAGGGAAATCATATCCATGAAATCAAACGGGTTGGTGACATTGTACTCTTTCTCACATTCCAGCTCCACGAGCAGTCTGTCCGTAACAAATTCAAGGTATTGTGTCATGAGCTTGGAATTCATCCCAATCAAACTTACCGGAAGGGATTCAGTAATAAACTCACGCTCAATATTTAATGCATCAACGATAATTTCCCTGATGCGCTCTTTGGGGACTTTATGTTTTAAGTGATGGTTGTGCAAGTGAACCGCAAAGTCGCAGTGCACGCCCTCATCACGTGAAATCAATTCGTTGGAAAAAGTTAATCCCGGCATCAAACCGCGTTTTTTCAACCAGAAAATAGAGCAGAAAGCTCCTGAAAAGAAAATACCTTCCACAGCAGCAAAAGCAATCAATCGCTCTGCAAACGAGTCTGATTCAATCCACTTTAAAGCCCAATCTGCTTTTTTCTTTATGGCAGGAAAGTTATCGATGGCATTGAATAGTTTGTCTTTCTCTACTTCGTCTTTTACATAAGTATCAATCAAAAGCGAATAAGTTTCTGAATGGATGTTTTCCATCATAATCTGAAAGCCGTAGAAAAATTTAGCCTCCGGATACTGAACTTCGTTCACAAAGTTTTCAGCCAGATTTTCATTTACAATTCCATCTGATGCAGCAAAAAATGCCAAAATGTGTTTTATGAAGTAGCGTTCATCATCGCTCAACTTGTTTGCCCAGTCTGTTAAATCCTGGTGTAAATCGATTTCTTCTGCGGTCCAGAAGCTGGCTTCGCTTTTTTTATACCATTCCCAAATGTCGTGGTGCTGGATTGGAAAAATAACAAATCGTCCCGGATTGTCTGTCAAAATAGGCTCTGCTGCATTCATAATTTCTTTTCGGTTTTAGATTTTTAAACTTAATTTTTTGCTTGGTGTCGGGACTAACAAATATGGAAAATCACTATTGATTTTAAAAGGGAAATTACGAAACGTTGTCAACAAAGTTTTCAACATATGCGCAATTAGCGGTTCATGAGTTTTTGTTAAAATTCAAACTTAACAAACTGTTTTTCTGTGCTTTAAAAATAGTTTGCTGGCTTTATAAACAGTGAACGGGATACCCGGCTGAAGCCTTTAAAAATAAGTGTTAGAGGAGATTTTGAAACAAATTAAACCGGGTTTCAAAAATGATGTTTTTTGTGATTTTTTAACTCAAAAGCCACTTTTTCAAGTTCACTGTACCAATCCTCGCCAAATTTTTTGACAAGTGCATCTTTTACAAATTTATAAACGGGCACCTGAAGTTCTTTTCCTAAAACACAGGCATCATCACAAATGGGCCATTTGTGATAGTTTACTGCTGAAAATTCGCTGTAACTTTGAACCCTGACAGGGTATAAATGACAGGAAATGGGTTTTCTGAAGTTGACTTTTCCGGCATTGTATGCATCTTCAATTCCGCAGCTGGCGATGCCTTTGTCCGTAAAAGTCACATACGCGCATTCGGCACCGTCAACCAGTGGGGTTTCCAAGTCGCCTTTGGGGGTTTGGATATGAGTTCCTTGTTTTTCAATTGCGGCAATGCCTTCCGGACGCAAAAAGGGTTTTACATCCTTATAAATTTCTTTTAAAATCTCAACCTCATCTTTTTCCAATGGGGCACCGGCTTCACCTGCAATACAGCATTCGCCTTTGCAGGCGTTGAGATTGCACACAAAATCTTTTTCGATTAGGTCTTCAGAAACGATGGTTTTTCCCAGTTGAAACATGGGGGCAAAGATAGAAATTATACGCTCCTTTTATAGCTAAAAAACTTTGCTGTTTTTCTTTGTGAAAATATTTTACATTTAATGCCTGTAGAACTCGTTTTTCTATCTAATTTTGCAGCCTTAAATTTCTGAGGATTATTTAACTAAAAAGAGGTTTCTATGTTTTTAGGTTTTGACTGGAAAGAAATGCTTTCAGCCACTATGGTGCTTTTTGCTGTGATTGATATCATTGGCAGCATTCCCATCATTGTTGATTTACGCAAAAAAGTGGGGCACATTCAAAGTGAAAAGGCATCCATTGTTGCATTAATATTAATGATTATTTTTGTATTTGTGGGCAAAGAGCTTTTAAACCTCATAGGCATTGATGTTAACTCCTTTGCTGTTGCCGGCTCATTAATCATCTTTTTTCTCGCTATCGAAATGATTTTGGGCATCAGACTGTACCGTGATGACACTCCTGAAACAGCATCCATTGTCCCTATTGCTTTTCCATTGATTGCGGGAGCAGGAACTTTGACCACCATACTTTCGTTAAGAGCAGAATATGAAGTCATCAATATTGTTATTGCAATCCTTTTAAATAGTATATTTGTTTACGGGGTGCTTAAATCCTCCAGTAAAATTGAACGTCTTTTTGGTAAAAACGGCATCAATGTGGTGCGGAAAATATTTGGGGTAATCCTGCTGGCCATTGCCGTTAAGCTTTTCGCTTCAAATGCTATGGGGCTGTTTCAACAAAATATGATGTAATTTATGAAGGTTTTTAAAATTATACTTGCAATACTTGCTGTAGTTCTACTTATTTACAATGTGACCATTATTGACTTCTCTAACCTATTCAGTAAAGAAAGCACTATCGCCATCATTGGTGTAGTAGCATGTATTTGTGCACTGTTGCTTTTGGCAATTCTAAATCTTTCGGGAAAAATTGACAGAAAAATAAAGGAGAAAAAAGATTAATTCCTTTTATCAAGTTCAAGCACCATTTCTATCATCAGGTCGTTTCTGGAAATGATTCTCTCAAAATAATCACCTCCAAACAGCTGCTCTGCTATTGCTGCTTTGATGTGAAGTTTGAGTAACTCTTCATACTCCTGAAAACTTAGGTTGCTTTCATGGAGTCGTGAGTAAACAATAAATTCCAGAAGAAGTTCATCACTAACTTCATAGCCTTCATAAAAGCTTTCAGCAGTATACTGGTTATATTCTTTTCTTTTGCTGTCAAGGTGTTCAAAAACAAAGTAGTTAATAAACCCGGACTGTGAAACAAAACTGATCACTTCGTTTTCTTCACTGATGTCTTTTGATACAAAAATATCAGGTAAAATTCCACCGCCTCCATAGACTATTTTTCCCTTGGGCGTTACATACTTTAAAGTGTCATTTACAGCAATACTGTCAGCACTTAAAAGCTCCCCATTTCTATAACGTTCCTGATACTCTCTGAAATAAGCGCGATCGCCATTGGTGTACGGACGTTGAATGGACCTGCCTGTTGGGGTGTAATATCGGGCTACCGTGAGCCTGATAGCACTTCCATCACCCAGTGCCATCTCACGTTGCACAAGTCCTTTGCCATAAGTTCTTCGTCCAACTATAGTCCCAATGTCATTGTCTTGTAAGGCCCCGGCAACAATTTCACTCGCTGAAGCCGAATTTTCATTCACCAGCACATACACATTTCCATTTTCAAAAAGCCCGCGTCGTTTGGTGAAGGTGTTTTCTATGTTTCCGGATTTGTTTATGGTTTTCAAAATAAGTGTTCCTCTTGGAAGCAGTTCATCCAGCATACGTTCGGCTGCAAAAACATAGCCGCCGGGATTGTTGCGCAAATCTATAATAAGCGATTCTATCCCGTCATCAACCAATCGTTTTAGTGCAGCTTTAAACTCATCATAAGTTGTTTCTGCAAACCGGTTGACTTTAATATAACCCAGTTTTTCGTTGATTTTAAAACCGGCATCAACGCTTTTGAGTGCTACTTCTTTTCGCGTAAGCCTAAAATCGATTTCGCGGTTTTCGCTGCTACGGAAGACTTTTAAGTTTACTCTTGAGTTCAAAACGCCTCTCAATGTTGACGTTATGGTATCTCTTTCGCTATATTCGCCATAGAGCGGTTTGCCATTGGCATACAAAATGCGGTCTCCGGGCCTGATACCGGCTTTTTCTGCCGGACCACCGTCAATGGTTGAAATTACCGCTACAGTGTCGTTATAAATGTAAAAACTCACACCAATGCCCACAAATTTCCCACGCATATCTTCAGCAACTGACTGGTATTCACTCACGGGAATGTAAACCGAATGCGGGTCGAGGTTTTTGAGAATGCTGTTTACCGTTACATCAACGATACTGTCTGTGTTGATGCGATCAACATACTCAAAATCAATATAATCAATCAGTCGGTTGAGTTTGTCTTTTTTGGAATTGGTGGCAAAAATACGTTCTGTAGTGTCGGCAAAATTGAGTTTTGATCCAATGAAAATGCCTGCTGCCAAAGCAACGCCCAAAAGAAGGGGAACATATTTAAAGGATTTTTTCATTCTATTTTTTAAACTTCAACTGATTCCAGATGGGTAAGCTGTACACCGGCTCTTTTCAGAAAATCCAGACCGGAATTGTCTTTGTATTCTATTTGATACACCACCCTGGTAATACCTGCCTGGTGAATGAGTTTACTACACTCTTTGCAAGGTGACATCGTGATGTAGAGTGTTGCATCTTTACAGGACTGTGTAGATGAGGCTACTTTTAAGATAGCGTTGGCTTCGGCGTGAAGCACATACCATTTGGTGTAACCGTCCTCATCTTCACAATGGTTTTCAAATCCTGAAGGCGTACCGTTGTAACCATCAGAAATAATCATTTTTCCCTTTACGATGAGTGCCCCAACTTGTCTGCGATAACAATGTGAAAGTTTAGCCCACTCCAACGCCATTCGCATATAGGCGATGTCGTATTTTCTTTGCTTTTTTTCTGACATTGAACTATTTAAAACTTCAGTGGCGAAGATAAAATTTTATCAACTTATTATTTATGAATGTTAAGTTAAATATTAATCACTTAAAAAATCCAGTTTCTGAGCAGCAATGGGATGGCAAGTCCAAGTATAATAGATGAAATCACCAAAACCCAATCGCGCTTGTTGAATCTGAACAACGTTTGCACAATAAATCCGATAATCAACACAATTATTGCCACTATGATTTGACCGGATTCAACACCCAGGGCAACTTCAAGTGAAGGCAACATTTTGCTTTTTTGACCTAAAGTTTCCAGAAAATAAGGCGCAAATTCAAGTCCGCGCAAAAGCCCTAAAAAAATAGAAAGTCCAAAGAGCAATCCCAGTTTTTCACGTCGTTTTTCCTTTCCGGCAGTGAATATATTAAACAAAGCGGTGAAAATTATTACCGCCACTATGAGAAAACCCACCATGCCCAGGCTCACCCTAACAGCACCATAAGATACCATCAATACTGCCAGCAAATGCCCCAGTGTGAAAAGTGTGATTAAAAGCAACAGTCGTCGCCAAGCATTGAATTGATATGCTACAGAGAGCAAAATGATAAATAGGATATGGGCGTAGTTGTGCCAGTTGACCACGTGATCAAGGCCCATTTTAAAGTAAAACCAGAATTCATTCATTGTTTGGGGGGGTTAGGTTGACAGAATCAAAGTTAGTAAATCTGAATTATTAATTGTAGTTTTAAAGTTGAAATCATTTTTTGGAAATGCATAAATATCTACTCTTCATTTTTACATTCGTTGTTGTTTTTTCAGTTTCGAGTCAAATTAATGACCTAACTGAAAATGACTGGCAGTTAATGTCTATTTTTTATGCTGGTGTAAATTATACACCTCCGGCAAATGTAAATTCTAACATAGATTTTGAAAATCAAGGTGGCCAAATCTTTGCTTCCGGAGAAGGGGTTGTCAATAGTTTTTTTGGAAATGTTGAAGTTGATGAAGTAAATAATACCATAAGTTTTACGGATTTTTCAATTACCCTTGCTGATTGCGACCAGCCCGAGTGCTGGTTTGAAACTTTATACTTTTTTGATATGATGAGTGACCAAGGCGCGCCAAAAACCTTTACGTTTGGCATAGTATATCTGGGAAACTCGGGGAGCCTTGAACTCATTGATAGTGACGGCAATGTAGCATTTTATTGGGACGGAAATATGTCTGCCCAAGATTTTGGTAAAACCCCATTGACAATTTACCCCAATCCGGCAAAAGAAACCCTTTATGTCAACTATATTGGTCAACTTTCTGAATCAATTACAGTTTATGACATTTCAGGCAAACTGCTTTTAAGTCAGGGTTTTGAAAAAACCTTAAACATTGCAGACTTAAACCCCGGCATTTACTTTATCGAAATTTCTTCCCCGGAAGGGAAAACTGTCCAAAAGTTTGTGAAGAAATAATAGCACACCCTCTATCTATCGGCAAACAAATATCTACTCCTTTCCCTTTTTAGCCTTATATTTGCC
>NZ_JCBCCK010000240.1:0-2347 GCF_059864935.1 Planktosalinus sp. | reverse complement strand
TTTTAATTCAGATTGGTCCTATGAACCCTCATTTTTGTTTCAGTTTTATGAAAGAACAAATGAAGCGGGATTTGACGCAAACTTTAAAGCCTATCGGGCCATGGATTTTGGAAGTTTGTGGGGAGGAATTTCATACAGAAGGAGTCTTGATGGTGCTGAATTTATGGAAGGAGCCAACACTTCCAGCCAAAAGTTACAATACATCTCCCCGGTTATAGGTTTAAACTATAAGAAATTTATTTTTGCATATACATACTCTTATCAGATAGGAAATGTAAGGTTTGACAATGGAGGTTACCACCAAATTACATTGGGATATAACTTCCTGGAAAGAAGGACACCCTATAATTGTAATTGTCCGGCTATAAATAATTAAACGGCTTTTATAAAATTAAACATTGGTTTCAAAAACCGCTTAGAATAAAAATTCCAAGCGGTTTTTTTCATTTGAACAACTTCGGTTTATTCGTAAAAAGCAAGAAACATATCAAGTGGAAAACACAACAATTGCAATCCTGTGCTTTTTTTAAGGTATTGTCTGACACAACTGAAATTTTAACTTTTTTATATTTAAGAAGTTGTAAAAGATTGTTAAAAAAAAGTTATATTTGAAATTGCAGAATAAAAAATTAACGGGGACTAATTTTACATTATAAAAATGCCTATGAACGTTCCAAAAAACTATAGGGACAATCCAATAGTAATGTCCTTAGGGCATTACACTTGATCGTAAAAGCAGGCCTAATCCATTAAAACAAATTACAAAGAACAGATGAAAAAAAATTACTATTGCCTACTCATGTTTGTTTTACTGTTGTTTTCTTATAACATACAGGCACAAACAATTACAGAAACGTATACAGCTGGGGATATCCCCACAAGTTATAATGCATTTGACAACACGTGTACCGGGCCGTTAACAACGCTGTCCTTAGCACTTCCTGCGGGAGGCCCCTGGGAGGTTACAGGTTTTGATGTGGAATATGATATGACTGCAGCAAATGGAGCCTGGATGTCAGAACAAAGATCACAGATTCATTTTCAGAATAACGGAACTCAGGAAGCAAGTGTAGCTTCAGGAACCGGTATTTCTGAAGGAACATTTTCCTATACCAGAAATAACATTGCTCTTGCAAATGCTTATTATGCAGGGGGTACCAATCTTATATTTGAAATGCGTGCCTGGCGAACTTGGGGAGGAACATTGTGTGACACTCAATACAATAAGGTGGACAACAACAGCTGGGAAATTACTGTGCATTATCAACTGGCACCTTCTTGTATCCCGCCGCAGGACATTGTTTTAACAAACCTTACTAATACAGAGGCAGAGGTCTCTTGGACAGAACTTGGCACAGCTACAGCCTGGGTGATTGAATACGGCCCTGAAGGTTTTACGCAAGGCACGGGAACTGTTGTAAATACCACCACTAACCCTCATCTTATTACAGGTCTTCTTGAATTGACTAAATATGATGTTTATGTGCGGTCAGACTGTGGTGGTGGCGATCTTAGTGCTTGGTCAGGCCCACTGAATTTTCAAACCTCAGCCGACTGTAGCAACTTTACCCTTGAAATCACTAATACAACCGGTGGAACAGTTGTTTGTAAAGGCTCTACTACTCTAAGTGCCCAATCAAGTGGTACGGGTAGCGATATCTATTGGTATGATGCATCTTTTGCCGGTAACTTACTAGGCACCGGACCAACATTTATTACGCCTGTAATAACAACGACAACCTCATATTGGGCTACCGAGGTCCTTACTTCCGGAGCTACATATTCCGGTCAAGCAAAACTCGCGCCCACAGGAAGTGCTGCAACAACTGCTTTTACCTATGGCCTGTTGTTTACGGCTACTCAAAATTTTACTTTGGTCGATGTGGAAGTGTTCTCTGCCGCTGCAGGAGGTTCTATGGTAGTTGAACTTCAAACTGCATCTGGCACCATGCTGGAAACCACAACTGTAAACGTGCCCGGAGGTGGAACTACTACCAGCCCTGTACCTTTTACTGTAACGTTAAACTATGTAATTACCCCCGGGGATTACAGGCTTGTAGCCATCAGTGGTCCGAGTATGATTCGTGACGTTGCGCCAAATGCATTTCCTTTTCCATTGGGTACAGCCGGCCAAGTAACTTCCGGATATATTGGTGGGATCAGTCAGGTCTATTACTATTTTTATAACTGGACAATAAGCCAGGGGGATGTGCTTTGTGAGTCTCCCCGAGTAGCAGTAGATGCAACAGTTACACAGGATGGTGACATTATTGTTCCTGCCGCACTTCCTTATATCGATACCAATAACAATACTTCCAATTACGGAAATACATATTCAGGGGCTCCC
>NZ_JCBCCK010000214.1:0-1873 GCF_059864935.1 Planktosalinus sp. | reverse complement strand
ACCATTAACCATAAACCTGAAACCACAAACCATAAACCAGAAACCAGAAACCAGAAACCAGAAACATCAAACCCCTTTCGGAACAATACCCGGCCTGATCCGTTCATCCAGCCACTGAAAAACCACATACAGCACGGGAATGACAAACACCCCAATCACCGTTCCAATAAGCAATCCTCCGGCAGCTCCGGTTCCTATGGAGTTATTTCCTTTTGCACCCACACCTGTTGCAATTACCAGTGGTAACAATCCCAATATAAAGGCAAACGAGGTCATCAAAATGGGACGTAAACGCACTTTTGCACCATCTATGGCACTGTCAACGATTGACATCCCTTGTTGGCGTCGTTGTCGGGCAAACTCAACAATCAATATGGCGTTTTTGGCCAAAAGCCCCAACAGCATAATAAGCGCAATCTGAAAATAGATGTTGTTTTCCAGCCCAAAAACCATCGTGGTTAAGTAGGCACCTGCCACTCCGATGGGTAATGAAAAGATGACCGACAGCGGCAACACAAAACTTTCATACTGGGCGGCCAATAAAAAGTAAACAAACAAAATACTCAATAAGAAGATCACCAGTGCCTGTCCGGAAGTAGCGATTTCCTCACGGGTAATCCCCGAATAGGCGATACTGTAATTGTTGGGCAGGTTGTCAGCCGCCACACGCTCTATGGCGTCAATGGCGTTACCCGAACTAAATCCCGCCGCTGCCGAACCGTTGATGGTCACCGAGTTGAACAAGTTAAAACGGTTCACTGTTTGTGGCCCATACACCCGTTCCAAAGTAACAAACTGAGAAATGGGAGCCATCTCGCCACTGCCTGTTTTTACATAAATGCTGTTCAGGCTTTCAACATTGGCACGGTTTTCAGGCAACGCCTGTACAAACACGCGGTACTGTTTTCCAAAGCGGGTAAAATCTGATGCATAGAACCCACCGATATATCCTTGTAATGTTGCCAGTATTTCATTGACCGTAATTCCTGCTTCTTTGGCTCTCGCCACATCAATGTCCAGTTCCAATTGTGGGAAGTTGGTACTGAAGGAATTGGACGCAAAACCAATTTCGGGTTCCTGCATCAAACGGGACACAAAATCTTTGGCGTTTTCGTCCAGTTCAACGAGTTCGCCAGACATGCGGTCAAGCAACTGCACGGTAAATCCTTCGGCACTACCAAAACCGGGAACGCTGGGCGGGGTAAAGAAAACGATATTGGCATCGCTGAACTTTTCACGAATTTCATTGAGTTGCCCGATAATCCCGTTCACCGAAGTTTCCTCGGTAGTGCGGTCTTCCCAGTTTTCCAGATTGATAAAACCCATACCGTAAGAACTTCCGGCACCTGCAAAAAAGTTTCGCCCGCTGATGACTGTGGCGGTTCGCACTCCCTCAATTTTGGCAATTTCAGTATAGAGGTCTTCGGTGATTTTGTAGGTCCTGTCCAATGACGAGCCCGGGGGCAATTCCATATTGATAAAAATCACCCCGCGGTCTTCGGTAGGAACAAAACCTTTAGGTAAGGTTTCACTGGTCCAGTATATAATTCCAACACTTAGCACCAGAATGCCTACAGGCACCCATTTGTTTTTGATAAGAAAACCTAATGACCTGGTATAACGCGCCCGGTTCAATTGAAATGCCGTGTTGAAAGCAAGAAAGAACCGCTGCAACAGGTTTAGTTTTTTGGTTTCACTGTTTTTATGCGGTTTCAGGAAAATAGCACTCAGCGCCGGACTCAGTGTCAAAGCATTTACTGCCGAAATCAAAATAGCTATAATAAGGGTGACCCCAAACTGTTCATAAAACACCCCGGCCGGGCCTTTGATAAAGGTAATGGGCACAAACACCGCTGCCATCACCAGGGTAATC
>NZ_JCBCCK010000188.1:0-1282 GCF_059864935.1 Planktosalinus sp. | reverse complement strand
GCGATGAGCAAAACAAAGTGTTTGCTTATTGGGACGTGCGTACATTGGCTTTTGATGCAAAGATTTTTAATGAAAAATGTTTAAACACAATAATTTTTAAAACTTAAAAAATGGCAATATTAATAGATGCGCAAAATTGCGCAAAGACACGCAAGAACGTCGGGATGCCGTCGTGCCTTGCAGATTTGAAGGGGTACACAGGCTTCATAGCTGTACCGAAAGGGTGGGGGCTTGATGTGACCGAGGATTTTAACCTCGCTTATGTGACCGAGCAAATACAAAAAGGGGTGTTTATTCCTTTTGTACATTCTTTAGATTTTACGGACAACACGGAGGACCCTACATTTAAAACTTACAATAGTGGCCTGCGTTCTTTAATTAGAAACGGCTTTCCGACCTATATGTTTGAATATAGCAAGAAGTATGGCTTTCACAAAGCCGCCTCCACATACCAGTCAAATGGCGTTTATGATTTTATAATTATAGACGAAGCCGGAAGCCTGTTTTTGGCGACAAATGTCGCAGGAACAAAAGTTGTCGGATTTAGTGGCGGGGATTTAACCCCCCATACTTGGAAACCAAATGACCGAGGTTCAGAAGTAGGAAGAACAATGATTGAGTTTCAGCTTACAAACCAATTGCAATACAACAGTTTAGGAGCAATCCTGACCGCTGAAATGCTTGGTTTCGATGCTCAAAGCGAGATTAATGCAATCATTGACCTGAATTTGACGGCAACAGCCCCAGCAGCATCAGCCCCATTAGTGGTTGATATTGTGGCAACGGCCAACCCTGCTTTTTATGTTGAAGGATTGGAGGCAGCTAATTTCAGGCTGTTTGTTGACGGCGTGGTAGCAACGATTGACACGCTTACATTTACAGCGGAAAACAAATACTCAATTGCTCCTGATTCGGCTTTCACCGCTGGACAAGAGGTGTATGTTGAGATGTATGACGCGACCAATTCAGTAGCAACGGCCAACGCTGATGGACTTCTTTACAAAGGGAAATCCAACACGGTTGAGGTTACAGCTTAATTTTAACGGGGGTGTAAAAGCCCCCTTTTAAAAACAATATTATGAAAATTGGAAATGTATCATTTTCGGCAAAGAGCTGGGAGGCTTTTACAAAGCTGACCAGGGCAGAACAAAAGAAAAAAGTATCAACACTTGACAAGTCAATTTCAGACAAAGAATTGAACAATCTATTAAAAAACGTTTCTTATGGCAAGCCTAAAAAATCTAAGTCAAAGGCTAAAAAAAATAACACTAAGCAGGCTCCA
>NZ_JCBCCK010000168.1:0-1300 GCF_059864935.1 Planktosalinus sp. | reverse complement strand
CTCCCATTTGAAACTGATTTTTGCAATAAAGGAAACATGGCTTTAATTACCAAGAATAAAAACTTTTAATAAAACACCCAATTTTACAAAAAACCTCAAAATCATGAAAAATAAAACCCAAATACAAATTTTAGATAACTTATTAGAGATAAACAACGACCGTGTCCTTATATATTCATTGGTAAAAAATGAGATAGTTTATGAAGACCTCAAAAAAAATCTTGATACTTGTATCAAAAACAGTTTATTGTGCAGTGCTCAATTAGCGGAAGAGAAAAATAGAATACTAACAAAAGAAAATTATAAGGCTGTAGCAAATCAAGAGTTTTTTAATGTATGGTTGGTCATTAATGAGAGCCTTTCAGTACACAAACATGAAACAATTAGTTCGCTCTTTAAAGAAAGTGAAAATGTATTTAAATCTACTTATGAGTATGCTTTGAACAAGGATAACTTAAAATACCTGTCTTTAAGGCATAAAAGATTGATTTTAAGACAAAAAGAACGGCTTTTAGCGAGTTAGAAAGTAAAAAACGTAAAAATTAAACCCGGTTTTGTATCAGTCCAATCTGGTGATTTTTGCGCCAATGGCCTGAAGTCTCCCGACGATGTGTTCATAGCCGCGATCAATCTGCTCGATGTTGTGAATGGTACTGGTTCCCGTTGCTGAAAGTGCTGCAATCAACAAAGCAATACCTGCCCTGATATCAGGTGAAACCATGGTGGTGGCTTTGAGCATCGACTGAAAGTCATAGCCAATTACAGTCGCCCTATGCGGGTCACAAAGTATTATTTTGGCTCCCATATCAATCAATTTATCCACAAAAAACAAACGGCTTTCAAACATTTTTTGGTGAATCAACACACTGCCTCTGGCTTGGGTGCATACCACCAAAACAATACTCAACAAATCAGGGGTAAAGCCCGGCCATGGTGCATCGGCTATGGTTAAGATTGAACCGTCAATATAACTTTGGATTTCATAATGGTCTTGCTCGGGAATATAAATATCGTCTCCTCGCTTTTCAAGGGTGATGCCCAGTTTCCTGAAAGTATCGGGAATGATTCCCAGGTTTTCCCAGCTCACATTTTTGATGGTAATTTCGCTACGGGTCATCGCGGCAAGTCCTATCCAGCTGCCAATTTCAACCATATCGGGCAAAACGGTATGCTCACAACCCCCCAGTGAATCTACACCCTCTATCTTTAATAGGTTTGACCCTACTCCACTAATATTAGCCCCCATACTGTTGAGCATTTTGCAAAGCTGTTGCAGGTAAGGTTCACAGGCGGCATTGTA
>NZ_JCBCCK010000008.1:0-5309 GCF_059864935.1 Planktosalinus sp. | reverse complement strand
ATAGCAGTAACGGCATTTGCCATTCCCAACGCCCTGGCATCAACACCAATATTCATAAACTCATTGGAATACTTTCTGGCAGTTTGGGCTGAAGCGAAATAAACCGAAAAAAATAAAAGTAAAAGAAATGATTTTTTCAAGGGCTTGGTTTGATGCAAATATGCTACTTTTTTAAAATCTATAAACTACAAAAACCTTGAGTTATTGTTTAATTTCAAGCACAAACTAAAATAGTTTAGTATTTTTACAAACATATTAAATATTAATTATGCTCAAGCACATCCCTAACCTAATTTCCCTCGGAAATTTAATGTCCGGTTGTATTGCGGTCGTTTTTGCTGTTCAAGGCAACCTTCCACTTGCAGCAGGTTTTGTAATACTGGGTATTTTTCTGGATTTTTTTGACGGACTTGCTGCCAGAGCTTTTAAAGTGGAAAGCAACATAGGCAAAGAACTCGACTCTCTGGCCGATGTGGTCACCAGTGGATTCGCTCCCGGGATTGTGATGATGCAATTAATTCAATTTGCTTGCTCAAATGACTATCCTAAACTTTTAATTAGTTTTCCTCCACTTGATATTTCAACGAATGCATTTTTACCGCTATTCGGCTTGTTAATAACCCTAGCTTCGGCATACCGCTTGGCGAAATTTAATGTGGACGACAGGCAAACCGATTCGTTTATTGGTCTGCCCACTCCGGCCAATACCTTATGGATAATCAGTTTACCGCTTATTTTGATTTATCAGCCCACTGAAGTTGCCATTCAACTGATTCTCAATCCCTGGTTTTTAATTGGACTGACGGTGCTGAGTGCTTATTTATTGAATGCCAATATCCGCTTGTTTTCTCTGAAGTTTAAAACCCGTAGTTTTAAAGGAAATTCCGTGCGGTATGTATTTCTGATTGCGAGCCTGGCAATGCTCATCGCATTTTGGTTTGCGGCGGTTCCGCTGGTAATCTTGTTGTATATTTTGCTTTCGCTTTTCGCGAAAAAGAAAGAAACCGCTTAAAGTTTATTAAAATCCAGTTTCTTTTTGCGAAGTTCAAAATTCTGGCCCAGATATACTTTTCTCACCATTTCGTCTGCGGCAAGTTCTTCGGGTTCACCATGCTTTAAAATGCTTCCTTCAAACATTAAGTAAGTTCTGTCAGTGATGGCAAGTGTTTCCTGAACGTTGTGGTCTGTAATCAGGATGCCGATGTTTTTGTTTTTAAGTTGAGCCACAATGCGTTGAATATCCTCTACCGCAACCGGGTCAACACCTGCAAAAGGTTCATCAAGCAGAATAAATGCCGGGTTTGTAGCCAGCGCTCGTGCAATTTCGGTGCGTCGTCTTTCACCTCCGGAAAGTAAATCGCCACGGTTTTTTCGGATATGACCCAATCCAAACTCTTCAATCAATAACTCCATCCGTTGATGTTGTTCTTTTTTGGAAAATTTAGTGAGTTGAAGCACGCTTAATATATTTTCTTCAACACTCAATTTTCTGAAAACTGAAGCTTCCTGAGCCAGATAACCAATGCCGTTTTGAGCGCGTTTGTACATGGGGTATTTGGTGATTTCAGTATCGTCAAGGTAAATTTTTCCTTTATTGGGCTTGATTAAACCCACTATCATATAAAATGAAGTGGTTTTTCCCGCACCGTTTGGACCAAGCAAACCAACAATTTCACCGCGGTTTACCTCAACGCTCACGCCCTTGACCACATCGAGGCCTTTGTATGTTTTGACTAAATTTTCTGCTCTTAACTTCATATTTAATAGACAAGTCTACTTAAATTAACTCCTTTTTTCTTATTTATTGTGTTTTTGTTCCAATGCTTCCCAAAATTCATAGGCCCTTCTCAGATGAGGAATTACTATCGTTCCACCAACCAAGGTTGCAATTCCCAGGGTTTCAAAGACTTCTTCTTTGGATACTTCAAGTTTAAAAGCGGTTTGTAAATGGTAAGCAATACAATCATCACAGCGTAAGACAGCAGATGCAACCAAACCAAGTAACTCTTTGGTCTTAACATCCAAAGTGCCTTCCATATAGGCATTGGTATCGAGGTTAAAGATACGCTTTATCAGTTTATTGTTATCGGCAAGGAGTTTGTCGTTCATCCTTTCGCGATACCCGTTGAATTCGTCTACCTTATTTTTTGACATTGGATTTCTTGTTTTGCTTCGCACAGTTCGCTGCGCTCCTTCTCCGTAGTAAAACTACGAAGGAGAAGCTCGTGTCAAGTTTCTTGTTTCTTGTTTTTTGAATTTTTCTTGTCATCCCGAGCGGAGCCGAGGGATTGGTTTCTTACTACAACTTTAGAAATATAAATGCTTATTTCGTACAAAATTAAAATGGGAATCGCTACGATGATTTGGCTCACGATGTCCGGAGGAGTGATGATTGCTGAAAGGATTAAAACAATCACCAGACTCATTTTTCGATATTTGCGCAATATTTCAGGTGTAACCAGACCTATTTTGGTCAACAGGTACATAATGATGGGCAATTCAAAAATCAATCCCGATGCCACCACTGATGATCTTACCAGCCCAATGTAGCTTCCGATGTCAAATTCGTTGGAAACTTCGGCGCTAACCGTATAACTTCCCAGGAAGTTGATGGATAGCGGAGTAACAACATAATAACCAAACAACACCCCAATAAAAAACAACAACGAAGAAATAAAAATAAACCCTCTTGATGTTTTTCTTTCATTTTCAAGCAAGCCCGGACTAATAAATTTCCAGAATTCATAAATCACATAAGGAAATGCCAATACAAACCCGGCGGTAATAGAAGTCCATACGTGTGCCGAAAATTGCCCCGCAACAGTGCGACTTTGAATCCTGAATGGCATTTCATCAAAACAAAAACTGTCTTGCAAACCCACAAACTGAGCAATTTCACATAAAATTTTATAAGTGATAAAATCAGGCTGTTTGGGGCCGAAAATGATGGTGTCAAAAATAAATTCTTTGGCTAAAAAAGCCAAGACACCAAATAAAACTACACTTAAAGTTGCCCTGATGAGATGCCAGCGCAAATCTTCAAGATGATCCAGAAACGACATCTCGGCAGCGGGGTTTTTCTTTTTTCGGGCGGCCATTAAAGTATTCCTTCTTTAATCAGGTTATGGATGTGTATCACGCCTTTATAGTTGCCGTTTTCCTCAACAAGCAGTTGTGAGATACCATGATTGTTCATCACTTCCATAGCTTTTACGGCCATGGCGTTGGCTTCAATACACTTGGGATTTTGGGTCATAATGTCTTTGGCTTTCAGGCTACTGATATCGTCGGTTTTAGCAAGCATTCGTCTTAAATCTCCATCAGTAATTATTCCTGTAATTTTGTTATTTTCAACAACGGCAGTAACTCCAAGCATTTTTTCTGAAATCTCTACAATCACTTCCTTTATACCCGATTCAAGTCCCACTTTGGGTTTTTCATTGTTATCACATAAATCAGAAACCCTGAGGTAAAGTTGTTTACCTAAAGACCCTCCGGGATGGAAGCGGGCAAAATCCTTGCTGGAAAACCCTCTCAAGTCTAACAAACACATAGCAAATGCGTCACCAATTACCAGTTGTGCCGTGGTGCTGGTGGTGGGCGCAAGGTTGTTTGGACAAGCTTCTTTTTCCACAAAAGCGTACAATACATAATCAGCCTGTTTGCCCAAAAAGGAATCTCTATTTGAAGTAATGGCAATGAGTTTATTTCCCAACGATTTTATCAAGGGAACAAGTACTTTAATCTCAGGAGTGTTTCCGCTTTTTGAGATACAAATCACCACATCTTCCGGCTGAATGGTTCCCAAATCGCCATGAATGGCATCTGCAGCATGCATAAATCCTGCAGGTGTTCCTGTGGAATTGAGTGTGGCGACAATTTTTGTGGCGATATTGGCACTTTTTCCTATGCCTGTAACGATGACCCTGCCTCCTGAGCTGTACACATACTCAACTGCTTCTGCAAACTCATTGTCAACAAGTTGAGCCAGATTTGCAATAGCTTTGCTCTCCGTTTCTATGGTTTGTTTGGCAATTGAAATAATTTTTTTATGATTATGCAAAACTTTACAGTTTTTTTGGTTTGTGGCTTTCTTAGAAATTGTTATATTTAGAGTACAAATGTAGATAAAATAATTATAGTAAGTGAACGAAATTGACATACACGCAGCGCTCAAAAAGTATTTTGGGTTCTCTAAGTTCAAAGGGTTACAGGAAGAAGTGGTCAAGAGTGTTATAAGCAATAACAATACTTTTGTCATTATGCCGACAGGAGGAGGAAAATCCTTGTGTTATCAGCTTCCGGCACTCATTGCAGACGGCACGGCTATAGTTGTTTCTCCCCTTATCGCATTGATGAAAAATCAGGTAGATTTCCTTCGCGGAAATTCTTCAGAAGTTGGAATTGCCCACGTGCTGAATTCGTCTTTAAACAAAACCGAAATCAAACAGGTGAAGAAAGACATAGTATCAGGCATTACAAAACTGCTTTATGTGGCACCTGAATCGCTTACCAAAGAAGAAAACGTGGCATTTTTACGCAGTGTGGAAATCTCGTTTCTGGCTATTGATGAGGCGCATTGTATCAGCGAATGGGGACACGACTTTAGACCGGAATACAGAAATTTGAAATCCATTATTGGCAGGATTGGTGACAACATTCCCATTGTTGCACTCACGGCCACGGCAACGCCCAAGGTTCAGGAAGATATTCTCAAAAACCTGAACATTCAGGATGCCAATGTGTTTAAAGCTTCTTTTAACCGACCCAATTTGTATTATGAAGTGCGTCCCAAAACCAAAAATGTGGATGGTGACATTATTCGCTTCATCAAACAAAATGATGGCAAAAGCGGGATTGTATATTGCCTGAGCCGAAAACGGGTAGAAGAACTTTCCCAAATCCTTCAGGTAAATGGTATCAATGCCGTGCCTTACCATGCCGGTCTTGACCCAAAAACACGGGTCAAACACCAAGACATGTTCCTGATGGAAAATGCTGATGTGGTCGTGGCCACCATTGCCTTTGGAATGGGCATCGACAAACCCGATGTGCGGTTTGTCATCCATCACGATATTCCAAAAAGTATAGAAAGTTATTATCAGGAAACCGGTCGTGCTGGAAGAGATGGTGGTGAAGGACACTGTCTGGCATTCTATTCCTATAAAGACATTGAAAAACTCGAGAAATTTATGAGCAACAAGCCCGTTGCCGAGCAGGAAATCGGGCAGGCTCTGTTGCAAGAGGTCGTGGCTTATGCCGAAACTTCCATTTCCCGAAGAAAATTCATCCTGCATTATTTTGGGGAA
>NZ_JCBCCK010000140.1:0-4548 GCF_059864935.1 Planktosalinus sp. | reverse complement strand
TTATAACTTACCCCCAACATAAGGATGTTTATGTTTTTGTCCCCAAACTTCCAGTTTGTCCTGTCCATCACCAAGACCAGGTTGCTTTTTTCTGGAAGCAGGCTAAAAATGAGCTTGGCAACCCACATCATGGACAACTCTGCTTGCGAAACAAATCGTTGAATGCGCCTATAACTGCTCGATGTATTTGATGTTGTGTCAAATGCAGCAGAAAGTTTTGCGAAGTTGACAGACTTAACCTTGCATAGAGCGTTTATGAACAAGCAGATAAGACGAATCCTAGCTAAATTTAGATGTCCCCTAAAATGGGCTTTAAATACTGTTAATAATTCTGTATCTTTATTGCTGGTACTGGAGTTCTTTTTTAAAGTCATTACGTCGTAAATAATGCTTTAATATACTGAATTCCAGTATTTTATACAACAAAAAGTGAAGTTATTTTCCTGATTTTTAAATGATTAACTTATTTTTGTCGTGTACTAAAAAAAATTCGACTATATAGTTTTGAGTAGTCAAATAATGACTTAGGGTTCCGGGTTTTAAAATTGCCACTGCAGTTTGTTTATGGTATTTGAAGAGATCAAGAATGGTTTTACTTTTTTCGTCTTCGCCGAGAAAACGGGATTTAAGCAAAGAGGCAGTCACCAGTTTTTTCTCATTAGACAACTCTAAAATATCTCTATTGATTTTAACTTTTATCTGATCGATAATGTTGTTAATAATCTTGGAATGCATTGTAGAACCTTTGACATGTTGACGTTTCTGGTCCCAAAGCTTTATATCAACTGATTGTTTTAAGCTGGTTTCTGCTGATTTTCCATTTACAGTGATTCTCAAATACAACAGACCGTCAGAAAGACTAGATTTCTTTTTTCTGACAATGAAAATGATGTTAGTTAAGCAGGTGGTATGCATAATCTGTTTAGTTTGGATGAAATTCAATTACGAAAGTCAAACTAAACCAGTAATGCATTGATAACAAATATACTAAAATGACACTTTAATTAAAAAAATAATAAAAATAACTCACGAATAGCTCACGAATAGCTCACGAAATGAACATAATTTTTACTTTTTGTTGTGATGTCAAAAAACATATTTGATTCATTATCATAATATTAACCATTTTTTGGTTTACTATAATAATGCTTTGGTGGGTCATACTGGATTCGAACCAGTGACTTCCACGTTGTCGACGTGACACTCTGAACCAACTGAGTTAATGACCCTTAATGCTCTGCAATATAATTAAAAAACCCACACATTTGTGCGGGTTTCTATAGCTGTGGGCGCGAAGGGATTCGAACCCCTGACCCCTTGGGTGTAAACCAAGTGCTCTGAACCAACTGAGCTACGCGCCCGCTCTTTCTTAAAGCGGTTGCAAATATAGACCACTTTTTTATTTCGCACAACAATATTTTCAAAAAAATCAAATTATTTCAGCAACCACAAATGTACTTCCCCCAACAAAGATTAAGTCTTGTTTTGATGCTGATTTCAATGAAGCTTTATAGGCTTCTTGTACTGATTGATAGGGCTCACCCCGTAGTTCTGCTAGCTTAGCTTTCGCTGAAAGAACTTCAACATCTAAACCCCTGGGTATACTGGGTTTGCAGAAATAATAACCCGCGTCTTTAGGAAACAAATTTAAAACTGAATCGACATCCTTATCAGCTACAAAACCTAAAACGATATGCAGCTTATTGAACTTTTCCTGAGAAAGTTGATTTAAAACATAAGTCAAACCTTCTTTATTATGTGCCGTGTCACAAATCACTTTAGGATTCTCTTGCAAAACTTGCCAGCGCCCTAACAGGCCGGTGTTTGGAACAACTTTTAAAAATCCGGATTTTATATGTGTGTCACTTAAATGGTAAAGGTTTTTATCTCTTAACAACTCAATGGCAGATAAGGCAGTTTGTAAATTCTTCTTTTGATAATCTCCTTTTAAATCGGTTTCAACAGTTTTGAATTCAAGGTCTTCAGCGAAAAAGATTTCTGCCCTCTTTTCCTCAGCTAATTCCTTAAAAACCTTAGTTGTTTCAGCCTGGGTTTCACCAATAACTACAGGAATTTCGGGTTTTATGATTCCTCCTTTTTCAGCAGCAATTTCAGAAAGGGTATTGCCTAAAAATGCCGTGTGATCCATCCCAATATTGGTAATAACCGAAAGTTGGGGAGTTATGATATTGGTGCTGTCCAGCCTTCCTCCCATTCCCACTTCTATAATTGCAACATCTACTTTTTGGTTGCTGAAGTAATCAAAAGCCAACCCAACTGTCATTTCAAAAAATGAAAGGGAATGATTTTCAAAAAAAGATTTGTGTTTGGCAACAAACTCAATAACATAATCTTCAGAAATCAAGTTGCCGTTGATCTTAATCCGTTCCCTGAAATCTTTCAGATGGGGCGAAGTATAAAGCCCCACTTTATAACCCGCTTCCTGCAAAACCGAAGCCAGCATGTGAGAAACAGAACCTTTTCCATTAGTACCGGCAACGTGGATGCTTTTAAAATTCTTCTGAGGGTTTCCAAGATGATTTGCAAGTAAAATGGTGTTGCTTAAGTCTTTTTTATAGGCTATGCCACCCACACGCTGATACATGGGCAATTGAGCGAATAACCAATTAATGGTTTGTTGGTAATTTTGAGACAACTCAGACTTATTCAGAGAGTGAAAAACGATAAATTATTCGTCCCATTTGCCTTGCAGGCGCATTGGGATCACTGTTAAATTTGGTTCTTAAAGCCGCTTGTCTTGCGGGATCTAAAAGACAACGCGAGTTGTTTGTAGTACCTCTCACACCCGGAATGGCTTTGGTTACATTGCCATTTCTGTCCACATCTATATCCACAACAACTGTCCCCTCCTGATTACAGTCCTGAACGATAATTACTTTATCTACTGCTCTTCTTCCGCCAAGGAGATAGTTTCCATCGCCATCGAGGCCTTTTCCTATGCCGTAATAGCTGCTGGCATTGGGGTCGCCATCAGGGCTTCCTTTGTCTCCGGCTTTGTTGTCATCTCCTTCGCCACTTTGAGCAACACCTTCTTGTTTGGGTGCATTCAGGATACTAGACAAAGCATCTGTGGTAGATTGCTCAGGTTTTTGTTCTACTTTGGGCTGTTCTATGGGTTTGGTTTCAGTGGGTGTTGTAACCTGTTTGGGCTTTTCTTCCTTTTTAATTACCGGTGCTTCCACATTGTCCTGTGTCACAACATCCTCTTCGACAACCGGCTCTGAAACAGTTTCAGGCTGCGCCTGGGTTTGTGAAGGTGATGTTTGTACTTGTTCCAAAGGTTGCACTTCACCGCTACCAAAATCGGTAGTACCGAAATTTACGGCTATGCCCTGTTCTATCGGCGGGTCCATGTATTTTAAACCAAACAAAAAAAGCAGCAGCACAATAACTACATGAATAGCCACTGTGATCCTGAAACTTTTTTTCTCTTCTTCGGTTTTAAAATAGCTCATTTTAGTTTTAATATTGCTTTAAAAACATTTGCTTCTAACTTCTTACTTCAAGCTTTAGTTCGGCTTAACTGCCAAAACAATTTTGTATCTGTTCCTGTTGGCAATGTCCATAATTTTAACCGCGTGCTGAATGGGTACTCCTTCTTCTGCTCTTAGTATAATGGTTGGGTCTGTTTGTCCCTGTAATGCCCTTTTAATATGATTTTCAACTGCATTTTCGCCCACACGGTCTTTATCCACATAGTAATCCAAATCTTTAGTGATACTCACTGAAAGATTTTGCTGATGGGTGGTTTTACCTTTCGCTGTAGGCAAAATTAAATCCAAAGCATCAGGTGTGATGGCCGGAGACGTGAGCAAGAAAAACACCAACAGCAGGAAAACGATGTCTGTCATCGAGCTCATACTAAAGGTTGCGTCGATTTTATTTCTTCCGCGTAATTTCATATTATGACGGTTCGTTTAAAAGGTCTAAAAAGTCAACCGCATTGGCTTCCATACCGTGCACCACTTTATCGGTTCTCACTACCACGTGATTGTATGCCATATAAGCTATAATACCAACGATTAATCCGGCAACTGTGGTGGTCATTGCAGTGTAAATACCTTCTGCAAGCTGTCCCATTTCGGCTTGACCGCTACTTGTAGCCAATTGATGGAATGCCAAAACCATACCAATTACGGTCCCCAAAAACCCAATCATTGGTGCAGCTCCTGAAATTGTGGCTAGTACACTCACATTTTTTTCAAGCTTGTAAACTTCAAGACGACCTGCGTTTTCAATTGCGGTATTGATGTCTTCCAAAGGATTTCCGATTCGCGAAATACCTTTAGCCGTAAGTCTCGCCACAGGTGTGTTGTTTTGTGCACAGAGAATTTTTGCACCCTGCAAATTGCCCGAAGCTACCATTTCGCGTATTTGATTCATAAAATTTTTGTCAATTTTTGAAGCTGCTTTAATGGCAAAAATTCGTTCAAAGTAGATGTATACTGCCACAAAGAGTAAGACAAAAAGGATGGCTATGATAATTATCGCCCCAGGGCCGCCATTCATAATTAACTCAAAAACTGA
>NZ_JCBCCK010000507.1:0-1851 GCF_059864935.1 Planktosalinus sp. | reverse complement strand
TTCGTGCAGAAGGCAGGGACATCAAACGAGGTATCTACCGTTCATTCCCCACCAAGTATAAAGACAAAATCGGTACGCGGTTTAATGTGGGCTTTGAAGTGGTTGAGGTCCTCAAAAACAGGACTTCAGAACCCTTTTTTACCGAAAAGCAAGGCAACGGGGTAGTGGTATATATAGGCGATAAAAACACCTTACTTTCTCCCGGTGAATATGCTTACACCTTGGTGTACAGGACCACAAGACAAATCGGTTTTTTTGAGGATTTTGACGAACTTTATTTTAACGCCATTGGCGGCGATTGGGTGTTCCCCATAGAGGAGGCGAGTGTTTCCATTGAACTTCCGGAAGGGGCAAGAGTGGTGCAAATGGATGCTTTTACAGGTTTTGGCGGGACAACAACCTGCGACTGTGAAATCCTTTCCACGGATAACCGGGTAAAGATTACAACCAACCGTGTTTTACAACCGCGTGAGCAACTCACCTTTGCGGTGGCCTGGCCCAAAGGTTTTGTTCCTGAGCCTACCACAGCTGAAAAATGGATGTACTTTTTTAAAAGCAATTTTCATGTGCTGTTTGGGTTGATTGGTTTGCTTGTGGTCTTGCTGGTGTATTACAGGGCATGGAAAAAAGTGGGTGTTGACCCGCCCAAAGGCACCATCTTCCCGCAGTTTGATCCGCCCTCAGGATTCAGCCCGGGTGAGTTGGCTGTGTTGCAGAATTTAAGGCTTTCACAACGTGCGGTTTCTGCAGCTATCGTCAATATGGCGGTAAAAGGGCATATCAGGATAGAATACACAGGTAAAAAATACAAACTGGAGCGGCTTTCAGGAAACTATGACCTGCTGGGGAACGATGAAAAAGCCATGTCACAGCAGTTGTTTTCCAAAGGAACTAAAATCACACTGGACAACAAAGACCATGCGGTCTTTGCCAAAGCACGTAGCAAGTCTTATGAAGCCATCAAAAAACGCCTGAAACCGGTTTACTTCAGTTTTAATCACAAACATTTGGTTGCGGGTATATTGGCTTCGGTAATTTGGGTGGTGTTGACGTTTGTGTTTTCGCCCTCGGTGGCAATACCCATTATTTTATTGTTTTTGTTTCTTATACTGGTAGCCGTTTTTACCTATCTCATAAAAGCACCCACCGTAAAAGGCAGGGCCATAATGGACGATATTGAAGGCTTTAAAATGTATGTCAATGTCGCCGAACAAAAACAACTTGACGCCCTGCACGAACCTAAAATGACCCCTGAGCGTTTTGAGGCGCTACTTCCTTTTGCCATTGCTTTAGGGGTTGAGAATAAGTGGGGTAGTAAATTTGAAAAAGCCCTTGCCGCTTCGCTTCAGGAAACCAAAAGTTACAGCCCAAGTTGGTACACCGGTGCTGCGGGAGCTATGATGTTTTCACCGGCGCGTTTCAGCAGTGATATGGGAAGGAGTTTTACTTCGGCCATATCATCGGCATCCACACCTCCCGGAAGTTCTTCGGGAAGTGGTGGCGGTGGTTTCTCCGGTGGCGGAGGTGGCGGCGGCGGAGGTGGCGGCTGGTAAAAAGGCTACATGTCCTGTGGCATCGAACTCAGTACTTCGGCGGCAATTTTCCAGCTGTTGTTTTCCCTGACAAGGGTGATCAGCGATATACCGGTGTCCTGAACCAACCCTTGTCGGGTGTTGAATGAAACATTAAACTCACCCACCACATAAGCCATATCACCGCTTTCACTGATTTTAACTTCCAGGGTTTTTATGTCGAGTTTAAAATCTTCAAGTTCGGTTGTGATGCTGTAGTTTTCGCGTAAAGCATCGTGACCCTGAATAAGTGGTGAAACGGGAAGTTTGAGTTTGCCGT
>NZ_JCBCCK010000504.1:0-10448 GCF_059864935.1 Planktosalinus sp. | reverse complement strand
GGTTTTTTGGTTGGTTATTTAGTTTGAAAGCCGCTCTTGTTTCTCAACAAGGGCGGTTTTTATTTGCGGTAAAAATTCATTTCATCAATATAGTTCCAGACTTCATTGGGCAACAGTGGTCTGACGTTTTTTCCTGATTTTATGGCTTTTCTGATGTGAGTGGAAGAAATCTCCATTATCGGGGCATCTATGTGTACAATATCGGGATGATTTGTAAATTGGTTTTCGTGGCCGTTATCGGTTTTTCTGGGGTACACATAAATGGGATACTGCTCCAAAATCACCTCATAGTTTTTCCATTTATGGAAGGTGTTGAGGTTGTCTTCACCCATCAACAAACAAAACTGAATGTCGGGATATTTTTCCGAAAGATGCACCAATGTGTTGATGGTATAACTGGGTTGTGGCAGTTTAAACTCAATATCGCTTACTTTTAGCTTTTCGTAAGTTTCGCAAGCCCTTTGAGCCAGCTCCAACCGATGGTGGTCATCCAGCAAGGTTTTCTTTTTCTTAAAGGGATTGTGAGGAGAAACCACCAACCAGATTTCGTCTAGGTCACTGTATTCTACAAGATGGTTTGCAATGACCAGATGCCCAATATGAATGGGGTTAAATGAGCCAAAATACAAACCGATTTTTTTTGATTTCACGATTAGGTGTTTTTTGAATTTAAAAAATTGGACACTAAATCGTGTGCTTCCTGTAGTGCGGTTTCCAAATCGTTGTTTTCAATCACATAATCAAACTGTGGTGCAGTGGCGAGTTCAATTGATGCTTTGGCGATGCGCATATTGATTTTGTCATCGCTTTCGGTTTTGCGCTCTTTTAGCCTGCGTTTGAGTTCGTCAACACTGGGGGGTTTTACAAAAACAGCCAGTGTTTGTTCAGGATATTTTTTTTTGATGCGTAAACCGCCTACAACATCAATATCAAAAACCACATTTTTCCCCAAAGACCAAAGGCGGTCCACTTCAGATTTTAAAGTGCCATAGAAATTATCGCGGTACACCTCTTCCCATTCCAGGAAATCGTCGTTTTTAATGTGTTTTTTAAATTCCTCAAAAGACATAAAATAGTACTGCTCACCGTGTTTTTCTTCACCTCTCGGTGCTCGTGAAGTTGCAGAAATGGAAAACCCCAGGTTGAGATCTTCCTGTTTGAGCAGGTGTTGTACCAAAGTGGTTTTTCCCGATCCGGAAGGTGCTGAAAAAACAATAAGTTTGCCGTTTCCTTCCATTACAGCACGTTTAATAATTGTTCCTTGATTTTTTCAAGTTCGTCCTTCATCTGGACAACAAGCTGCTGCATGGATGCATGATTGGATTTTGAACCGATAGTATTGATTTCTCGGCCAATTTCCTGAGTGATAAAGCCCAGTTTTTTTCCGTTGGAATCCGGAGAGTTGAGTGCTTCAAGAAAATAGTTCAGGTGGTTATCCAAGCGCACTTTTTCTTCGGTGATGTCATATTTTTCAAGGTAGTAGATGAGTTCCTGTTCAAAGCGGTTTTCATCCACTTGTTCTTTCAGCTCGCTGACAGCTTTTCGCAAACGTTCCTTTACACCTTGTATGCGTTCAGGATCCATTTGGATGACTTTGTTTAACAAATCTGATATGGTTTGAACACGCATTTTGAAATCCTTTTTCAGGATTTCGCCTTCATCACTGCGGTATTTGTTTATCTCAATGAGTGCTTCATCAATGGCTTCAACAATTTGCTGATATTCACTTTCGTCAATTTCTTCTCTTTCGGTTTTTAGGGCATCGGGCATTCTGATGGCCATTTTGAGGAGTTCTGTGCGGTCGCCGTTTACCACCAGGCTGAGTTGCTTGATGTATTCTTCCACAACAGGAACATTGACTTGGGTTGAGGTTTCCTCACCGGTTAGTTCAATGAAAAGTGCAAAATCAACTTTACCGCGCTCCAGTTTGTTGGACAGCATGGTTCTGATTTGAAGTTCTTTTTCGCGGTAAGCGGAAGGAATGCGCGTGTTCAAATCAATACTTTTACTGTTAAGTGATTTGATTTCAACGGTAATTTTTTTGTTGGGAAGTTGTTTTACAGATTTCCCAAATCCTGTCATGGATTGTATCATAACTTTCTTTTAAAGTTTTGCAAAGGTAAAGAAAATGGCTTAAAGCCCACTGATAAACTCAGCCGTGCGTTTTTCGTTGTAATAGATGTTGCTTTTGTCATAAAAACCCACGTGGCCGCCATATTTTGGGATTTCTAGAAAAATGTTTGATTGTTTTTTGGCCAGGTCAACAGGATAGCAGGAAGCTGATAAAAAAGTATCGTTTTGTGCGTTTAAAATCAATACAGGAATTTTAATTTCGGGCAGAAACTGCAGGCTGCTGTTTTTGCGGTAATAGTCATAAGCATCAACAAAACCGTGTGCTTTTGAAGTGTAAATAGAGTCAAAATCCAAAAGTGATTTTATTTTTTTGTGGTCATCGGGATGAATATCATCCGGAAACATTTGGCTTTTTTCTTTGAGTTTTTTCTTCAGGCTTAACAGAAAAAATTGTGAGTAAATCACGTTGTGTCGTTTGTTGAGTTCTTCAAGCGAATGCTCAAGCGAAAGTGGTGTGGAAACCGCAACGGCTTTCTTAATTTCATTTGGAACTATATTTCTTTCGCCTAGATATTTCAACATTAAATTTCCACCAAGGCTGAATCCGTTAAGCATTATTTTGTCATACCTGTCTTTTTCAAGTATATGGTTAATTACAATTTCCAAATCGTCTGTAGCACCAGCAGTATATGATTTGTAAAGTTTGTTGGGCTCACCGCTGCACCCTCTAAAGTTTACGGAAACGGTATCCCACCCTTTTTTGTTTAAATGACTTGCGATGCCCTTCATGTAAGTGCGCTGTGCATTGCCTTCCAAACCATGAAGCAAAACCCCTAACTGACAACTCTCTTTAGTTGCATAACTCCAATCTAAATCCATAAAGTCACCATCGGGTAAAACAATGCGCTCCCTGTTTTGTTGAACCTTAGGTGGAACGCGCAATTTTGACGAGTAAATCGTAGAAAAATGTCCGTTTCTAAAAAGTACAGGAGGTTTGTATGTGGATGAAATTAATGGCATAAAGGGGAAACGAATTCGTTAAAATACTATGCGTGCACAGCAAAATTAATTAAGTTTGCAAAAACTTTCTGCAATGTACACCAAACAATTTGAAATCAGATGGAGTGATATTGATGCCAACAGGCATTTGGCCAACAGTGCTTATATCAATTTTATGAGTCACACCCGCATGGGGTTTTTAATGGAAAATGGCCTGGGACAGCGGGAGATGCTTCATTACAACATTGGCCCGGTGGTGTTTTATGAGCACATATACTATTTTAAAGAGGTATTTGTTGGAAAACCAATTACGGTTTCATTGCAGTTAAAAGGCCTTTCTGAAAACGGCATGTATTTTGAGTTTCTCCACAACTTTTACGATTCACACGGAAAGAATTTTGCAAGTTGTGAAATTATGGGTGGCTGGATTGATATGAAAGAACGAAGACTCACTGCGCTTCCAAATGAACTTCTTGAAAAACTAAGCGGTCTTGCCAAAACGGAAGATTTTAAAGTCCTAACGAAAGAAGACACCCGTAAATATGGTAAAATGCCCAAGGATTTAAGCTAAGTCTTTCGGCTTACGCGAACTCATATACACACCTGTAAATATCAAAATAGCTGCCAAGATCCTTACAGGAGTGAGGAAGTCTGCACCTATAACTACAGCAAACATCACCGCAATAACAGGCTGTAAATAAATAAACGCACCAATGGTTGAAGCACGCAATTGCCTAAGGGCATAAATGTTAAACAGGTAAGTTAAAAAGGTAGTTCCCACCACGACAAAGCCCATTTTTAGAATAACATCAAGAGGCAGGGTACTCCATTCAACTCTCATGAACTCATTGAAACCCACGGGAAGGTTGATAAAAACAGCAAACAAAAACAACCATTTCATCAATGTAATGGAACTGTATTTGGCAGTTAAAGGTTTTACCAGAATCAAATAAATGGAGTAGGCAGTCGCGTTGATGATAAACAAAACATTGCCTAGTGGAATATTAGGTGCGTTGAATTGATCTTTTTCTGCAAACAGCACCAGTGCCAGTCCTCCGGCCAGTCCGATAAAAATTCCTCCTGCTTTTAAAAAGGTAATTTTTTCCCTGACTAAAATAGCCGAAAGGATTAACAACAGAACAGGAGAAAGCGTGATGATTACCGAGCTGTTAATGGGTGTGGAAAGGCTTAATCCCTTAAAAAACATCAGCATATTGATGGACATTCCAAAAAGGGCACAAACAAAGATTTTCTTCCAGTCCTTTGGGTCAATTTTTTCGTTGGGAAACCACAAAGAAATGATCCAGAAAAGTAGGCAGGCTCCAATGACCCTTAAAACAATAAACCCGTAAGGTTCTATGAAATAAGGCATAATACCTTTAGCTATACTGTGGTTGATGCCATAGATGGCACTGGCAGCGGTTGCGGCAAGCAGGGCCTTGCTGCGGCTATCCATGTAGTGCATTTAAAGCTTCCTTGACAGTTTTGGAAGCATTGCCAATAAAAATTTGATTTTCAATTACTAAAACAGGTCGTTTAAGAAAGGTATAATGTTCCAGAATGAGGTTTTTATAATCGGTTTCGGAAAGGCTTTTGGATTTTAAATCACGCTCCTTGTACAACTGCGCCCTTTTGCTGAATAAAGACTCATAACTGCCGGCAAGTTGGTGTAAAACTTCAAGTTCATTTTTAGAAATGGGTTGAGATTTAATGTCTTGAATAACAACATCATCCGGAAGTGAAAGTTCATCCATAATACGTTTACAGGTCGAACAGCTGGACAGGAAATAAAACTTTTTCAAACCGATGTAGTTAAATTATGGAACAAATTTAATAATACTTCAGAT
Source organism: Planktosalinus sp. (assembly GCF_059864935.1). Classification (NCBI taxonomy): domain Bacteria; kingdom Pseudomonadati; phylum Bacteroidota; class Flavobacteriia; order Flavobacteriales; family Flavobacteriaceae; genus Planktosalinus; species Planktosalinus sp. Next base: position 5,529 of record NZ_JCBCCK010000504.1, on the reverse strand, counting down.
ATTGAGCTACTTCTTCGAAGGGGATTGTCAAAATTATCGGGCCTTCCGCATAGCTGGCAATTTCAAGCTGGTTGTAATGCAAGATCATTTCCGTTTGGGTAAACCCGACTGTTTCGGGTAAATGAAAAGTGTCATTTTCAAACCAAAATCCTGTTGCATTAATAGTTCTGTCTTTTGGGATTTGATAGACATTTCTGAATTTGTTTTCGCAAAAAGCGATTAATTCATCAGATAAGCTAAAGATGTTATTGTCTGAGAGTAATTCACCGGTTTTCGCATCAAAATTTAAATACTTGATTCCGCTTTGACCATGAGCACCTCCGGTGTACAGATAATAATTTAATTCAATCGACACTAAACTTTCCGATTGAAACGAAACCTGCATAAATGTATCCACATCATAGTCCACGTAGTTGTTACCAAATTCTTCCTGAAACTTTTTAAAATCGTCAATAAAAAACTGAACTGCTTCTGAAACATGAGCTATATAACTTCGGTCATCTTCAGCGGAAGCAACAATATCAATCAAGGCATCTTCAATGTGCCGGTTGACCTTTTTGGATTTTTGATTATTGCCTGAAGCTTTGAGGTATTGTATTTTAATACTCGGGCAATTTGTTGAGAGACAATCATCAAAGTTTACAGCAGAAATACTTGACTTTTCAAATTTCAAAGGGGTATTAAATGAACAACTACTTACCAAAATAACGGTAAGAAGCAGGGGGATGATTCTAAACATAAAAACAATTTGTTAAACAGCCGCTAAATATACATTTTGATTTAATATTGACCGAATATTCCCTTACATTTGTGATTATTTTTAAAATTTAAAACCCATTTTATGAAGTTTAATACCAAGACCATTCACGGAGGACAGCACAATGTTGACCCGGCATACGGCTCTGTGATGCCTCCTATTTATCAAACAAGCACATACTCTCAAACGACCCCCGGCGGTCACAAAGGCTTTGAATATTCCCGAAGTGGAAATCCTACAAGGTCAGCTCTTGAAAGAGCTTTTGCAAGTATCGAAAACGGAAAACACGGTTTGGCATTTGGCTCCGGTCTTGCAGCGATTGATGCGGTGATTAAACTCTTGAATCCGGGTGATGAAGTGATTTCAACCAACGACCTTTATGGGGGCAGTTACCGACTGTTCAGAAAGGTGTTTGAAAAATTTGGCATCAAGTTTCATTTTATCGGTATGCAGGACGCTTCCAAAATTGAAGACTACATCAATCAAAACACCAAGCTGCTTTGGGTGGAAACCCCTACAAACCCAATGATGAATATCATTGACATTCAAGCCTGTTCAAAAATCGCAAAAAAACACAAGATTCTGCTTGCGGTTGACAATACCTTTGCCACACCTTATTTGCAGCAACCATTGGAAATGGGAGCAGATATTGTGATGCATTCCGCAACCAAATATCTGGGTGGACACAGCGATGTGGTTATGGGTGCTTTGATTGTTAATGACGATGCACTTGCAGAACAACTATATTTTATACAAAATGCCAGTGGTGCCGTGTGTGGTCCCCAAGACAGTTTTTTGGTTTTGAGAGGAATAAAGACACTTCACTTGAGAATGCAAAGACATTGCGAAAATGGAGCAGTGGTTGCAAAATTTCTTTCGACCCATCCCAAAGTTGAAAATGTGTACTGGCCGGGATTTCCATCGCACCCCAATCACGAAATAGCCAAAAAACAAATGAAAGACTTTGGCGGGATGATTTCGTTTACTACAAAAGGAAATTATATTGAAGATGCCATAAAAGTAGTGGAAAAGCTAAAAATTTTCACCCTAGCCGAATCATTGGGAGGTGTTGAATCGCTTGCAGGACACCCGGCAAGTATGACACACGCATCCATACCAAAAGAAGAACGCGAAAAAACAGGAGTTGTCGATTCACTTATCCGCTTAAGTGTGGGAATTGAAGATGCAGAAGATTTGATTGAGGATTTAACACAAGCTTTAGCTTAATCGAGATAAAGTATGTATCCGACATTGAGCCAAAATATCCAGTCGTTAGCGAAGTTTTCAGGCACCTCGGGGTTGAGACCATCCACCCAGTTAGAAAAGTAAAATTGCCAGCGACCGTCAAGCATCAGGTCGCTCATGGGGGTTAGCTTATATCTAAAACCTAAACTCCAGACCACAGACCAGGTTGATCCAGGTTCAGTTCTTCTTGAAGTCTCGTCATACTTGTCAGGATAAAGTGCCTGACCAAGTTCAGATGGTTCAAAAATAGTGTATGCATCAGGGCTAAAATTGACCCAATGAGTGCCCAAACTTACGAAAGGAGCAATTAGATACCTGCCAGCAACAAAATCTCTAATACTTAAGGGGAAATACTCCAATTGGGAGCCAATATCAAATACAGAGGTTGAACCTCTCATACCCCTAAGTTGTTCAGCAGTGAGTGAAGTCCTTGAAGGATCAACCCACTTGCCATAATGTTGAAGCTGTGTTTTGTGATAGGACACCTCATTTCTTAATTTAAAATGATCATTAAAATAGGTGTCCCTTGTGTAGCAATTACAATCGGCGCTATAGGAAAAATTTATATAGTGAATCAACCCGACACCATACCCAACATTATTCATATTTGTTTCAATATCATTTCGTACCCCGTAATCTGAGTAAAAAACAACAGGGCCGGTAATTATACCAACTTCGTGTGAAAACCCAAATTGAGAAAAGGAGCCTAGGTAAAAAAAGGAAAAAACAAATACCAAGACAAAGTGTTTGGTTTTCATAGGGATAAAGATTATTTGAGACTAGACAAATATATAAAAACAAAATTAAGATGAAAGTTAAATAAAAATTTAGTAATTATGACTTTTGTCAAAAAAGAATAATTTCTTTTACTTTATATTTGCACCCAAATTAACGAAAACGTTACGTAAAATTATTCAAAATGACAGAAAGCATAAAAAACTTCGTCGCTCAGGTTGAAAAATCAAACCCCAATGAGCCTGAATTTTTGCAAGCAGTTAGAGAAGTTGCAGAAACAGTAATGCCCTTTATTGAAGAAAATAAAAAATATCAGGGACACAAACTTCTTGAACGCATGGTAGAGCCAGAAAGAGTCATCATTTTCAGGGTGCCTTGGACGACAGACAATGGTGAAATAATGATCAACAAGGCATACCGTGTTCAGTTCAACTCGGCTATTGGACCTTATAAGGGCGGAATGCGTTTTCACCCTTCAGTAAACCTGAGTGTCTTAAAGTTTTTGGGTTTTGAACAAACCTTTAAAAATGCACTGACCACTCTGCCAATGGGCGGAGGTAAAGGAGGGGCAGACTTTGACCCCAAAGGAAAGTCAGATGCTGAAGTGATGCGCTTCTGCCAAAGCTTAATGAACGAACTCCATAAATACCTTGGTCCGGATACTGATGTTCCTGCAGGAGATATTGGAGTCGGTGCACGTGAAGTGGGCTATATGTTTGGACAATACAAACGATTGAAAGATGAGTTTACAGGGGTATTTACCGGAAAGGGAATATCGTTTGGCGGTTCACTGATGCGCCCTGAAGCCACCGGTTATGGAAATGTTTACTTCGTTCAAAGTATGTTGAAAACCAGAGGCGAAACGCTTGAAGGAAAAATAGTAACAATTTCCGGTTCAGGAAATGTAGCCCAATATGCCGCTCAAAAAGCCACTCAACTTGGAGCTAAAGTAATTACGCTTTCAGACTCAAGTGGATATATCGTAGACAACGATGGTATAGATGAAGAAAAACTTGCCTTTATAATGGAATTAAAAAACGTAAAGCGAGGTAGAATCAGCGAATATGTGGTTCAATATCCAAACGCAAAATTTGTTGAAGGGGAACGGCCCTGGGGCGAAAAATGTGACGTGGCCCTACCCTGTGCCACACAAAATGAATTAAATGAAGAAGAAGCCAAAACCCTGGTTAAAAACGGATGTATCTGTGTGGGTGAAGGGGCAAACATGCCAAGCACACCAGAAGCCATTGAAATATTTTTGAAGGCAAAAATTTTATTCTCGCCCGGAAAAGCATCAAATGCCGGAGGTGTAGCAACATCTGGACTTGAAATGTCTCAAAATTCCATGCGTTATGGCTGGACAGCCGAAGAAGTTGATCAGAAGCTGTTTAAAATCATGGGTGACATCCACGATGCCTGTGTGAAATATGGAAAAGATAATGACGGCTATGTTGACTATGTAAAAGGAGCAAATATTGCCGGATTTGTTAAAGTTGCAGATGCAATGATTGCACAAGGTGTTGTATAAGCGATAAGCATAAACGAATTTGATAAACCACCTGTTAGAACGGGTGGTTTTTTGTTTCTGGCATTCGCAATAAATTCTTTTTAAATGTGTTAATGAAACTGTAAGTGAGTATCCATCATATGAAGCGACTGACAACCCTCTTTATCCTGTTAATAAGTTTTAACGGTTTTACGCAAAACTTTGAAAATCAATGGAAAGGATATTTTTCCTATTCCAATGTGGTCGATATAGCCACCGGCAACGATAAAATCATTGCCGCATCTGAAAATGCCATTTTTATTTATGATTTAATAACCACGGAAATCAATACAATCACTACGATTCAGGGGCTTTCAGGCGATTTAATATCTAAAGTGTATTACAGTGCCAATTTTGACATCATTATGGTTGGCTATCAAAACGGACTTATCGAACTTATTTTTGATGACAATACCGTTTTAAGGGTTATTGATATTTTAAACAAACCTACAATCCCCCCAAACCAAAAGCGGATCAACCATTTTTATGAGTTTAGCGGCAATGTGTACATCTCAACAGAATTTGGTGTTTCAATTTATGACCTTACCAGGCTGGAGTTTGGGGACACTTATTTTATTGGAGACTTTGGAGCTCAGGTTGAGGTGAATCAAGTGACCGTTCACGACGGATTGATTTATGCCGCTATGAACAACAAGGTGAAGAGTGCTGATGTAAACAACCCAAACCTCATCAATTTTCAGCAATGGAATGATTTTTATCCTTTTGGCATATTAGGAATCCAGTCATTTGGAAATCATCTTTATGGAATTGATTTTAATTCAAGGCTACTGCGATTGACAAACGGAAATATTACGGTTATTGCTACCTTTCCTCAGGCAAATAAAAACATATATACCACCGAAAATCATCTTACCGTAACTTCAGAAACACGCTCAACTGTTTTTGATGTCCTGATGAATCAGGTATCGACAATAAACAATGTAGTCGATTTTCAATACACACTCTCAAATTCATTGGCTTACAACGAAAAAGTGTACTTAGCCACACAACAGTTCGGGATTTTGGAAGTTCCGTTTAACGGAAATGAAGCCAACCAGATTCTTCCTGAAGGGCCATTGTTAAACAGTCCGTTTGCCATTGATGCCACGCCGGGCCAGCTTTGGGTGGTATATGGTGCAGTGTCGTTATTTTTCAACCCTTATCCACTCAATCCCAACCGAAGAGGCATCAGCCATTTTGAAAATAATGAATGGACGAATATTCCTTATGAAGGTGTTTTGGATGC
>NZ_JCBCCK010000121.1:0-4652 GCF_059864935.1 Planktosalinus sp. | reverse complement strand
TGCAACAGATGAGTGTGGCAACACCAGCACTACAAGGGCAAGGTTCACTATCGAGGACACTACCGATCCAAGTATCGACGTAGACGCGGAAGATGAGACAGTAGAATGTGATGGCAGTGGCAACATTGCTGATTTACAAGCGTGGTTGAATAACAACGGAGGTGCTGAGGCATCAGATGCTTGTGGAGATGTAAGTTGGTCAAACGACTATGACCCTGCAAACTTTGTGGACTTATGTGGAGCTACCGGTTATGTAGAGGTGATTTTCACTGCTACTGATGACTGTGGCAACACCAGCACTACAATGGCAAGGTTCACCATCGAAGACACTACCGATCCAACCGGTACAGCACCTGTTGGAGCTGACAATGCAGATGTTTGTTATGGTGATGCTGAAACAGCTTTCCCATTTGATGCTATTGATGTGGCAACATATTATAGTGATGCTTGTGGGGATGTAACAGTAACATTGACAGACACAGATCTTAACGGAGATGATTGTGGATGGACGTTGGTTTATACTTATGATGTAACAGACGAATGTGGTAATGCACTGGTTGGTGAAACAATCACCCATACCGGAAGCGATCAAACAAACCCGGTAATCACTATTCCTGTAGTCGAAGACTTATGTAATGAGGAGTTCCCATCATCATTGTCAGCAGACTGGACAGACAATTGTGCAGCCGGTGGACAAGTAACAGCAGGGCCAACAAATATTCAAATATTCCCTTGCTATGAAACTGCAGACTATGTATTCTATGTGGAAGACGATTGTGAAAACAGCGCAGAGGAAACTCTGACTGTTATCAAAGAGTGGGATGAATTTGCCAACTGTGAAACTGCCTTTGGTAGACTTGACGGAGCGGAAACCTGCTTCTTGGCAGACGGCTTTAACCGATGGGGTTGGACAAACTTAATAGATCAAGAAGGCGTTTATACTATGCCACTTTATGCAGCTGCAGGTCAATGCATCTTAGGTAACGGAACCCACGTGGGTAATGCTACAATAGATTATGACAATGGAGAGGTAACTGTTTCAATAAACATTTTCAATGGATTTGCAATGACAGAAACCCATGTTTACATTGGTTGCGATAAGTATCCAACGTTGCCTAATGGTAAAGAAACAGTAGCACCGGGTCGTTATAACTTTAATTGGGGAGCATTGGATAATGTTTACAATTACAGTATGGATCCCGTGGATGTTAATGGTGATTTCTGGATAATCGTACACACTGTAGTTTGTGAAGAATTGTGCAGATGCTCAGTGTCTGACGACGAAGGAGGAGTATTTACACCTTCTAATAACAGCGGAATAGATTGTGTTCAGAATGCCATCAGCACTATGCCAAGTATTGATTTCTATGCTTATCCTGTACCGTTTGACAGTAAGTTGAATGTTGACTATACGTTTGAATTTGATACCAATGTGACCATTGAAGTCTTTGATATCAGAGGAAGATTGATCACAACTGTTAAGAACTACAACTATTCGCAAGGTATACTTGATACATCAATACTGGACATGTCTCGTGCTAATGACCAGGTATATTTTATCAAACTGACAACCAGTAGAGGAGTTGTTGTTAAGAAAGTTGTGTCGTCAAACAAATAAGACGTAACAATTAGACTTAGAATTTTTAAGTAGGGTTGCCGGTTGGCAACCCTACTTTTTTTATCATTTATCTACTTTTACAATTAGTTTCTGATATACTTTTTTAAATGCGAGATTTCCTATTTGGATTTCCCGCATATTTTTTATCGAAGAATAATGAAAATAAATGCATTTTGCTACTTCGGGAAGGCATATGCAAGAAGATAACTGTAAGAAGATTATTGTAAATATCATTTTAACATACTCGTGCTTACTTCTGAAACGAAAGGTGTAATTCCATTTTCACAGTTGTCCTATTATGTAGGAGGAGTCGGTGTGTTTAAATCATCTGCACAGGCTGTTGTCTCACTTCCAACAGCAGGCTTATTGTCCTCATAATTTTAATAAACGAGTGTGAACGTGTACGTACAATCGTGGTCAAAACTTTAACAATCTGCAAGGGTACACAAAAGTTATCATTCCTACACAAATATGCATTTTGCGGAATTTTTTGTGCCGATTATCTAAATTTAGTAGAACGCTGTTTTAAAACAAAATTCTATCCATAAATTTGAATATTCCCTGACCGGTTTTACCTAACCGGTTTACTTCCCCAATAAAACATATAGTGCCCCTTATTTATTGAAACTATTACATTTTGTTGCTCAAGTAGCTATTTTGTTGTAGATGACCTTACCGCTGTACAGGTATTGATTTTAAAATAATAATAAAAAAACAGAAGTTATGTCAGAAAATTACGATTGTAGGTTTTCGACCTCAGGGAAGGATGAAAATCAAAAAGAAAGCACATGGCAAAACCCATTGCGGGGGTTTGTTAAAAGCATGACGGCACTTGCTGTAGTTATGCTTTTTTTATTTTGGGGACAACAAATGTCCTCACAAATTATTGTTGAATTTGGTGCCGAACGAGCACATTTTGGTGTAGATGCCGATGTTTGTGCTGATCAAGCAACCTTTATTTTTGACCCTTGTACTAATGTACAACTACCATCCGGTGATATTGCCGATGACTGGTTTAAGTGCGGAAGTACAAATAATAGAGGGGTGATTGACGAAAACAACCCCGGGCCGACAGGAAATCAATCTGTTACTTACGGCATGTCACAGAATCCCCATTTTGTAGAAAACAATATAGAATGGCTCGACGCCGTTTATGTTAGAGATCCTAACTCGGCAGGAAGCAACCAAGATTCTTCGGTGTTTGCTTCAGGTTCAAACAAAAACGCAGATAATCCGGGTACCTGGAATGTCGGAATCGGCAGTATCCCACAAAAAAACGACATTATCGATGTTTTTGCACATTTACGCAAGGACATCACTGATGCAGCAAATCCAGATTTATGGTTATTTTTGGGTGCTTCTACGCGTTCAGGTGACGGATCGGCTTACATCGATTTTGAGTTTTTCAGACAAGACCTAGACTATAGCTTAGGTGCTGGAAGTTTTCAAAATTTAGGACCTGATGGCGGGCATACCGCATGGAAATTTAGCCCTAACGGAGATGTTTCACAACTTGGAGATATTATATTTTCCTTGAACTTTCTAAACGGTGGGAATATCATTGACGGTCACGTCTATATATGGGTAAAACCATCAAACTTACCCGGTGGCAGTATAATTGCATTCAACTCTGTGTTAGATAACAATACAGATGCTAAATTTAAATTTGTAATTGGAAGCAATGGGCAGCCGGTTTTTGAATCGGGTACCGGAGCTAATGGTTTCGGTTATGCTGAAATTGAGCTTAAAACCGCGACAACTTGCCCGGTTCAAGAACCTAATATTGCTTTTGCTCAAATCAATACCACGCCTGTTCCCGCAGGACCCTGGGGGACCCTTACAGGGCCACAGGCCAGTCAGGTAGTAAATTACCCGGCTTTTACCTTTATTGAGTTTGGTGTCAACCTTACCGAGTTTGGCTTTGATATGGTATCAATAGGTAACGGTGGTAATGGAAGTGATCCCTGTAGTGCTTTGTTTGGGGGCATATTGGTTAAAACCCGTTCATCAGCTTCCTTTACTTCACAGTTAAAAGATTTTGCCGGTCCATTCCCAATGGGAGATCCTCAGGTTGCTACTGTAACAATAGATGGAGGTCACCTTGATTGTAATGCAGCATCAGTAACCTTAACAGCTGTAACTGATATTCAATCTGGTTTACAGTACCAATGGTATAAAGATGGGGTATTGATTCCCGGTCAAATAACCCATGAATTATTAGTTACTGTAGCAGGAGTTTATAAAGTTGTAGTAACAGCCCCTGGATTTGGAGGAACAGGAATAGGATGTTCATCTGAGGCTGAATTTGAAGTTTTAGAGATGATTCCTTCTCTTATAGGAATTAGTTGTCCTAATAACGAAGAAATTGCAGCTTGCTTGTCTCAGACAGCTATAGACCAGGCATTAAGCAACTGGTTTGCTCAGTTTACATTCTCAGGTGGTCATGGTGATCTGGATGCTGTGTATAAAGTAGACGGACAAGTAATAAACATAAATACCTATACATTACCCACTTTTACTCCTTGTACAGGAGGAAGCATTACAGTAACACTTACCGTTACTGATGAATGTGACCAAGTAGTAACATGTTCTTCAACCTTTAGTGTTGCCGGGGATGATGAGGCGCCAACAGCTTCAAATCCCGCTCCTATTACGGTAGCTTGTATTGACGATATTCCGGTTCCTGACATAACCGTAGTTACAGATGCTGCAGATAATTGTGGAGCACCGATCGTGACACACGAAGGAGACGTATCAGATAATGATCTCTGTGAACCAACCATCACCAGAACTTATAAGGTTGCTGATGCTTGTGGTAATTTTGTAAATGTGACTCAAACTATTCATATAGAGGTTGAGGACTTTGTATTACCTGCAAATCAAGGAAGCACCATAGCTTGTGCATCTCAGGCAGTAGTACCTGTACCACCGGCTGTCAATGACAACTGTGGCAACCTGATCACACCAACAGGTCCAACGCAAGGCGGAACCTATGTTAGTTGTGAAGGTACGATCACCTTTAGCTGGAACTATG
>NZ_JCBCCK010000469.1:0-3052 GCF_059864935.1 Planktosalinus sp. | reverse complement strand
TTGGTTTTATCCTTACGTCAAAAAGAAAAAATCAAAGTGCGCCAACCGCTTCAGAAAATAATGATACCCGTTTTAAACAAAAGTCAAAAGCAGGAAATTCTTGCCGTAGCCGATTTGATAAAAACGGAAGTCAATGTGAAGGAAATCGACCTGATTGACGAAGCTTCAGGGATATTGGTTAAACAAATAAAGCCTAATTTTAAAGTGCTGGGACCCCGCTTTGGAAAAGACATGAAGGCGGTTGCCAATGCCATCACTCAGTTTGACCAAAATCACATAAAAAAAATCGAACAAGAGGGTAAAATATCAGTAGAAATTAAAGGAAAAAGTGTTATTTTGCAGAGCCAAGACGTAGAAATAAGTTCACAGGATATCGAGGGCTGGTTGGTAGCAAGCAGTGATAATATAACCGTTGCACTTGATATAACTATTAGTGATGAGTTGCGTTATGAAGGCATCGCCAGAGAGCTGGTCAACCGCATTCAAAACTTAAGAAAAGATTCCGGCTTTGAAGTTACTGACCGCATTGAAATTTCACTTCAGAAAAGTGAAATTATAGAACATGCACTTCAGCACAATACTGAATACATCAAAACGGAAACATTGGCTGACACCCTGATGCTGAATGAACAAATCAACAACGGATTGGAAATAAAATTTGATGATGTAGAAACCAAAATGGTAATTAAAAAAGTATAGAACATGAGCGAAGAAACAAAAACACGTTACAGTGATGCAGAATTGGAAGAATTCAAAACATTAATATTAGAAAAAATTCAAAAAGCTCAAGAACAGTTAGAACTGATTAAAAGTGCCTATATGAACGACGGTGATAACGGCACAGATGATACTTCTCCCACATTCAAAGCGTTTGAAGAGGGTAGTAGCGTCATGTCAAAGGAGGCTAACTCACAGCTGGCCATTCGTCAGGAAAAGTTCATTAGAGACTTAAAGAATGCGATAGTTCGCATTGAAAATAAAACATACGGTATCTGCCGAGTGACTCAAAAACTCATCAGCAAAGAGCGGCTCAAGCTCGTTCCACACGCGACACTGAGCATTGAGGCGAAAAACATGCAAATGTAAAAATGAAAAAACGCTCAGAAAATGAGCGTTTTTTATTACAATTTTAATCTCACCAAAATGACCCTTAAGCAAGCCGGACTCATTATATTCATCATACTTCTGATTGATCAGGTTTCGAAAATTTACATCAAAACCCACTTTATGCTGGGTGATGGAATCAAAGTTTTTGAATGGTTCAGGATACTGTTTATTGAAAACGAAGGTATGGCGTGGGGAGCACAAATTCCCGGGCAGTATGGTAAACTAGTACTTACATTATTTAGACTGGTTGCAATCGTGTTTATTGGTTACTGGCTTTGGGATTCAGTGAGGAAGAAGATGTCGCGTGTACTTATAGTGGGTATATCCTTTATTTTTGCCGGAGCTATGGGCAACATCATTGACTCGGTTTTTTACGGAGTGATTTTTGACGATAGCTTTCGCAATGTAGCTTCTCTTTTCCCGGAAGGGGGTGGTTATGGAACACTTTTTCACGGTAAAGTGGTCGATATGCTTTATTTTCCCCTCTATCAGGGCTATCTGCCTGAATGGTTGCCGTTTTGGGGAGGTGAGTACTTCACTTTTTTTGACCCGGTATTTAATTTTGCCGATGTAGCCATCAGTACCGGAGTGGGATTACTGATTGTTTTTAATAAAAAAGCTTTTCCGAAAGAAGAAAAAAAGAAACTTTCAGCTAATAACCCGGAGCCAGAAAACTAAAAGGTTCAGAAGGGATATTTCTCAATACCGAATACAAAATAGCCAATCCAAAATAGATAATAATAAAAGTGTTGCTGTAAAAAAGCTTTACGCGAAATTTTGCATCCCACACAAAATTGATGTACTGCACCCCCACGGCATAAATCAGTAACGGTATCGAAAGCACTAAAAATGGATTGTAACCAAAAGCTTTACCAATTTCAAAATGCATCAGATGATGAAGTGCTCGTTGTGACCCGCAACCGGCACAGTACAAATCGGTGGTGTAGTAAAGAGGGCAGGGTAAATAAAATGAAGAATGTGACGGATTAAAGAGGTAATAAACAACAAAGAACACACCCGTAATTAAGACAGGGAGTGTAGCTTTGAACAGTTTTTTAGTATCCGGCAAAAACACCTCCAATTCCCAATAAAACAAAGAAAAGCACATATAGCACAATGCCAATTAATGCAATCGCAGCCCCCCATATAGAGAATTTTTTAGCATCATCGGCAGCTTTTTGAGCCGCTTCATAGTTGCCTTGTGCCCAATATGTATTTACATTTGAAGACTTAATAATTGCTACAATTCCTAAAGGCAAACAGCACAATACAGTACATAATATAGCCCATACAAGATTGTTGTCCGGTGGAGTGGTTGGTTGATTTTCCATGGATATTTAGTTTAAGAGTGAAGAGCTAAGATATAAAAAATTTTAAAAGCGATAAATAATTTTTGGGGTGATGCAAAAATTTAGTGGTACATCAGAGTCGTGAACTGAAATGTTTTCATCTTCAGCTTCAAAAAGTGAAAGCCCGATTTTAATCACATCAGGTCTGCACAGCTTTAGAAAACGGTCATAAAACCCTTTGCCATAACCCACTCGGTTTCCTTTTTTGTCAAAAGCCAAAAGCGGGACAAAAACCACATCAATTTTTTCTTCCGGAAATGGAATGCCATTCTCAGGCTCGGGGATGCCCCATTTGTTTTTTTTTATGGTAGTGTTGTCCATCAATAAAAAATGTGAGAGTGTTTGCTCTTTAAAATTGGTTTTGGGAATAATGATGTTTTTGTCTTTTCCCTGAAGGATGTGGAGTAAATATTCGGTATTGATTTCCCCTTTTTCGGTGATGCTTAAAAAAATATGATAGTTTGAGTGCTGCCAGATGGGAAGTTCTAGGCATTTGTTAGCGATTTCAAGGCTGTTTGATTCCACTTCTTCATTTGAAAGCGTTTCTCTTTTCTTCAGGTATTTTAATCTTAAAACAGCTTTTTCCATATTTGTTA
>NZ_JCBCCK010000422.1:0-5408 GCF_059864935.1 Planktosalinus sp. | reverse complement strand
GGACTAAAAAAAAGCCCGAATGAACGGGCTGTAATTATTAGGTCTAAAAATTTGTTGGTTGTTTAAAACGGTGGAGCCAAATATGGGAAGCTGCTTAAAAAAGGTTTGTCGTTAGCATCTACTCCATCACCTATTAAAAGTGGCTCTCCTCCTGTGCCGTCATACAATGGGTTTTCCATATCAGGTCCGCCAAAAATAAGCATCAGGTATAAATCCATGACATCATCACCCAGTTTACGGCCGGTGAATGTTCTGGTGCCATCATAAAAAGTGGCCGGGCCTGTCTGGGCAACCCATAACACATCTCTGGAAATCATCGTGGTAAAATCTTCTGCATTCTGGCCAAAAGCATTTCCTCCGTTTGTTTCATAGTCTGTATTTAACGCAAGTAGATTGGCTTGCATATCGGCTTGAAACGCTGCCTGCATTTGTGAGGGTAGGGTTGTATTGAATTCATCGCGTAAACCAAGGGTAACAAACAATCTTGACACGGCTGGTCTTCCCACCTGGTCTTCCTGTACATAAACTCCTGAAAAATCAATTCCTCCCGGATCTTCACATGGGTCACATACGCTTCCACCACAATCTACTCCGGTCTCATCACCGTTTCGAATACCGTCTTCACAAGTAGCAGGAGGATCAATAACATTGTCGTTATCGTCTTCACTACACTGAATGAACATCAAACTTGAAATAAAAAGCAATCCTATATATATTATTTTCTTCATGGGTTCTTGTATCAAAATTTATTGTTTTCTTTTTGCTTCCACCCACATTGAATATACAGGCGTAGTGGGTTGAAACGGATTTGCACCCACAGCACCACTACCGAGCATTGATTTTGGTAATTCAATGGCTATTGAAAGTACATTGTGTCCGGCAAAGGTGTCAGAACCTTCTCCATTAAATCCGGAAACTTCACCGTTTACAATAAGGTTAAACCTGTTTAAATCAAAAAAGAAGGGGTCGTCTCTGGGTCCTGCAAAGAATTTCATTCCGTTGTTTTCTTCAACTATGGCCTCAGCATCTGCTGTACCGGAAGAAATTAATACTTTGTTCATAGGTCCAAATGTGGCAATTTCACTTTCCAACCCGGTCATTGAAGGAACAACAGGCCCAAAAAAGTACATAGTATCTCCTCTTCTTATGGCCTGTATAACCAAATCCTCTATTAAATCACCTGAAGTGTCGATGTTAAATTCTACCAATACATCTTCAGAAAAAAGTGCATTTGTTGTTGGATTGCCGGGAGGTAAAAATCCCTGAAGATTGGCTATTAAAACCAAATTGTTGGAATTTTCACCTTCAAAGGCGTAAAAACTTGTAAGGTCTGATGTGGTTCCTGTTACCGCCGGTCCATCAATATGGTCACCGGAGATAAGAAAAGGAGTCATTGCCAGCAAACATACTACTGCAACAATTGAAACCAGTTTGTTTTTTTTCATTTGTTTGATAATTTATAAATCTAAATTGATTTTGAGTATAAATCAAGCCTGTCTTTTACAACGACCAAAAATAGACAATATTTGACGACATATCCATAAAGTTTGGGGGTAAATTTGCAATTTGGTTTATGAAATTGTTTTATTGAACCTGTCTAAAGCCGATTGATTGGACAAATATATTTTATTTTGGGAAAACTCAGGGCAATCTTTTCTAAACGAAAAAAATAATCATAGAAGTTGTGCATTTAGACATTAGAAATAATTTTGATTAAAAAATTCCCTCTAAATGCGCAAATGGTTTACCATTTATTTTTGATTCAATTTTAAGTTTTTTCTAAACGAAAAAATACGTAGTTTTGACAAATCTTTAATGGAATGCAGTTTAAACACCCAGAATTACTTTTTGCCCTCCTCCTTCTGATCATTCCAATCTTAATCCATCTTTTTCAATTACGTAAATTCCAAAAAACTCCTTTTACCAACGTAAAGTTTTTAAAGGAAGTCACCATTCAAACCCGAAAAAGCTCCAAACTTAAAAAATGGCTGGTACTGTTGTCCAGATTATTTGCGCTGGCTTGTATTATCATTGCGTTTGCACAACCCTACTTTTCACAAACCACAGAAACTTCTGCAGAAACTGAAACCGTTATCTATATTGACAATTCGCTAAGCCTTCAGGCACGAGGCAATCAAGGTGAATTACTGAAAAATACCACCCAGCAGCTATTTAGAAATTCAAATGTCCCCCAACAGTTAAGCTGGTTTTCAAACAACGCCTCTTCCCGTCAAGTGACACGCGAAGATTTTAAAAACGAAGTTTTAAACCTGAACTACAGTTCAAACTCCCTCACCCTTGATGAAGCCCTGCTTAAAGCCGAAACCTTATTTTCAAGAGATGAAACCGTTTCGAAAAACCTAATCTGGATTTCAGATTTTCAGGGGCAGCAAAACTTTCCGGAAGCTTCAAACTCATCCTTTAAAATTTCAACCGTTCAGTTGACTCCTGTTAATACCAACAATTTGAGTGTGGACAGTGTGTATGTTTCGGCGGTAAATTCTGCAAATGTGGAACTGACAGTCCTGCTAAAAAATTATGGAGCAGCGGTTGACAATGTACCCATTGGGCTTTATAAAGACGACGATCTGATTGCAAGGACGTCTGCTCAAATTGGCGCAAACACTTCAGCAACGGCAACTTTCGAAATTGAAGATGAGGAATTTTCAGGTAGGATTTCCATCACCGATGAATCCTTGATTTTTGACAACGAACTCTATTTCAACATCAATAAAAAAAGCCCCATCAAGGTGCTTTCCATTTATGAAAACCCGGCTAACTACTTAAGGCGCATTTACACTGACGATGAGTTTGATTGGCAGGCACAACAAATCAACCAGCTGGATTTTAATATTTTAAACCAGCAAAGCACGATCATTCTCAACGAGTTAAGCGAGATACCCACAGTACTTCAAAATGCCTTGATGGCTTTTGTTGAAAATAATGGAACACTGGTAATTATTCCTGCGATGGAAGCTGATTTGGCGTCTTACAACTCCTTTTTAAGCCGATTGAATTTTGGCACACTCACCAAGTCCGAATCGGTTGACAGGCAAATCACCACCATACATTTTACGCATCCCGTTTATCAAAATGTGTTTGAAAACCAAATCACAAATTTTCAGTATCCCACGGTAACAAACTATTTTACGCTCAACCGAAACCACACGCCCGTCTTATCTTTTGAAAGCAATGAAGATTTTTTGATGCAAAACCAAAATGTGTATTTGTTTAGTGGGGCATTAAATACTGATAATTCAACCTTTATCAATTCACCCTTGGTGGTGCCCACATTTTACCGCATTGGAAAACAAAGTTTGCCCCTTTCAAACCTCTATTACACCATAGGTGAATATAACGAATTTGCAGTGGCGGTTTCGCTTCCGCAGGATCATATTTTAAATATAAGAAATGATCAGACAGATTTTATTCCGCTGCAGCGAAACAGCAGCAACAGTGTTTTAATCACTACAACCGATCAACCTGAAACTGCCGGGATATTTGGTGTTTTTGATAAAGACAACCGGATAGAAAATGTGAGTTACAACTATTCACGTTCAGAAAGCAGGATGGTTTATATGAATCCGGCAAGCTGGCAGGGGGTAGAAAATTACAATTCGATAAACGCTGTTTTTCAAGAACTTGCATCGGCAAGCGACGTGAAAAATTTATGGAAATGGTTTGTTATTTTAGCCTTACTGTTTCTGGCCATTGAAATGTTTCTCTTAAAATTTTTAAAATGAACATTCTCCTAAAATCAGTCACCATAGTTGACTCAACAAGCAAACACCACCTTAAAAAACGCGATGTCCTGATTACAAACGGACAGTTTGAAAAAATTGCACCCAAACTCGACAATCCGGATGACCGCAAGGAACTAAAAATCAAAAACCTGCACATTTCACAAGGCTGGTTTGACAGCAGTGTGAGCTTTGGCGAGCCCGGCTATGAAGAACGTGAAACCATTGAGAACGGACTCAAAGTAGCCGCCAAAAGTGGTTATACAGCGGTTGCCGTAAACGCAAACACCAACCCGGTGACAGACAGCAAAGCCGATGTCAAGTACCTGCTCGCTAAAGCGGAAAACAATCCGGTAAAGTTGATTCCCATTGGTGCATTGACCAGACAGGGTAACGGCGAAGATTTGGCCGAACTCTATGATATGAAAAACGCAGGAGCAGTGGCTTTTTACGACTACCAACATCCTGTCAAAAACCCCAATTTACTGAAGATTGCTATACAATACACTCAAAACTTCGACGGACTCGTCATCGATTTCTGTAACGAAAATAACCTCTCAAAAAACGGCGTGGTCAATGAAGAAGAAAGTGCCACAAGACTGGGACTAAAAGGTATACCCGCGCTAGCAGAAGAACTACAAGTCAACCGTAATCTCTTTCTTCTGGAATATACCGGCGGGAAACTACACCTTCCTACCCTTTCAACGCAAAAAAGTATTGCGCTTATTAAAGAAGCCAAACAAAAAGGATTGGATGTGAGCTGCAGTGTATCAGTCAACAATCTAATGTTAACCGATAATGCGCTCCAGGAATTCAATTCCAATCTGAAACTAATGCCGCCTTTACGCAATGAAATTGACAAAAAAGCACTTGTCAAAGCATTAAAAGACGGAATCATCGACGGAATTACCTCAGACCACAACCCCATAGATATCGAACACAAAAACGTGGAATTTGACCACGCCTTGTTTGGTAGTATCGGACTGGAAAGCTGTTTTGGGGCATTAAACACCCTTTTCACGGTAGAACAAAGCATAAAATTCCTCACCGGACTAAAATCCCGTTTTGGAATTGAAGAACAACCCATTGAAGAAGGCAACACAGCCAACCTTACCCTTTTTGAGCCGGAAACCGAATGGGTATTTGAAACCAAACACATACACTCTGCCTCTCAAAACGCAGCTTTACTTGGACAACACCTTAAAGGAAAAGCCTTGGGGATTTACAGCAACAAAAAACTGATATTGAATTAATAATTGTACCAATGAAACCCAGTCAAAATGAAATCATTTATTCAGTCACCACATATTTATGGATATTGGGGTTTATTATTGCCTTCTTCTTAAATAAAGAACTAAGGTCAACTTTTGTGACCCATCATATTAAGAATATGTTTGGTTTGATAATTCTCTCCTTTGTTGCTATTATGACTAATGCATATATTCATATCATTATTGGAGAGATTCTGTATTTGATTTCGATTGGTATTTGGCTTATTTCAATTGTATTTGCCTTTTTAGGCAAGGAAGTCAATATTCCATATTTTACTGAAAACTATCACAAATGGTTTAAATTCTTAGATTAACAATGACATCAAAAAACTTATCACTTCACCACTTAATAAGACCACCAAAGAACAACCAGTCAAAAGCCCCTTTAATGATTATG
>NZ_JCBCCK010000418.1:0-15700 GCF_059864935.1 Planktosalinus sp. | reverse complement strand
CGGAGCGTTTAAATAGTAAAGATGGCACAGCTCCCGCACGAATTTTATTCCTCACAAATTGAAACTTTTCAGAAACAACTCAAAAGAATCAGGCAAAAGCTGTTTGCCTCCAGTATGCTTCGGTTGGGCGTGTTTGTTTTGATTTGTTTTGGGGTCTATTTCTTTTTTGGCGATGCCAGAGGTGTCATTGCGACACTTATTTTGGGAAGTGCCTTGTTTGTTTTTTTGGTTTCGCGTCACAGCGACCTTACGTTTCAGAAGAAATTATTACAGGAACTCATTGCTATCAACAAAAAGGAACTCAAAGCATTAAAAAGGGAAGTGTTTGACTTTCCTGAAGGCAATGAATTTAAAGAAGATATGCATTATTTCAGTCAGGATATCGACCTGTTTGGGAAGGGTTCATTTTATCAATACCTCAACCGCACCGCTACCCGTGAAGGGGCAACTGTACTTGCCTATAAACTGAAAAGCAATGCCGTTGACAACATTCAAGACAAGCAGGAAGCCATCAAAGAACTTTCAGAAAAAGCAACCTGGCGTCAGGAATTTTCGGCCTATGCAGCACTTTCAAAATCTGAAACCTCTACTGCAACCGTATTGCGGCTGTTAAAAAACCATTCCTTTTTTGTTCCGAAAATGATGAATGTTTTGCCCATCATTTTTTCGTTGTTTTCAGTTGGTATTTTTGCGGCGTTATTTGCTGAAATCATCGGTTTAAAACAGGTGTTACTTTGGTTTTTTATCGGATTGGGAATTACCGGAATGTATTTAAAAAAAATCAACAAACTTTCAGAAGAAACTTCTAAAATTCAGGATGTGTTTCAGCAATACCGCTTTCTGTTGTCACAGATGGAGCAAACGGATTTCGCTTCAGCGAAATTAAAAAGCTTACAGGAACAAATTGCCCTTGAAAACGAAAAAGCTTCAGTCATTGCACAAAAATTTTCAAAACAACTGGACAATCTTGACCAACGCAACAATATGTTGTTTGGCATTTTTGCCAACGGATTTTTACTGTGGGACCTCTACCAATGCTATCATATTGAGCAATGGATTAAAAGTTATGGCCACAAAGCCGAAGACTGGTTTGAAGTCATCGCCGAAATGGATGCGCTCAACTCCTTGGCCAATTTTACATTCAATCACACCAATTATACCTTCCCAGTAATTGTACAAGGAAAAAGCATCATAGAAGCCAAGGATTTCGTCCACCCACTTTTAGACCCGGCAAAGGCAGTAACCAATAATTTCAATATTGAAAACCAACAATTTTTTATCATTACTGGAGCCAATATGGCCGGGAAAAGCACATTTCTGCGAACAGTCTCCCTGGGCATTGTGATGGCCAATCTGGGATTGCCGGTGTGTGCTTCGGGATTTACTTATTCGCCTATAAAACTCATCACCAGTATGCGCACTTCAGATTCGTTGACTGATGACGAGTCTTATTTCTTTTCAGAATTGAAACGATTAAAGTTTATCGTAGACAAAATTGAAGAGGACAACTATTTTATTATCCTTGACGAAATTTTAAAAGGCACCAACAGCACCGACAAAGCTTTGGGTTCCAGAAAATTCATTGAAAAGCTTGTGGCCTCACACTCAACAGGTATTATAGCAACGCACGATTTGAGCTTGTGCGAAGTGGAAAAAGACCACGACGAAGTTAAAAACTACTACTTTGATGCAGAGATAATCAACGATGAACTCCATTTTGACTACACCCTTAAAAATGGGATTGCTCAAAATATGAATGCCTCATTCTTATTGCGTAAAATGAAAATTGTTGATGATTAAAAACAATTGACTACTTTTATATTCCACGAACCAAAACAAATCATTATGAAAAATATTTTTGTTATAGCTATATTGAGTTTGGCACTTTTCGCTTGTGGCGAAGAAAAAAAAGAAAAAATTGAAGAAATCTATGAAGAAGTAGCAGATACAGAATTGGAAAACACAAAAACTCCCGGCGCAAAAGAATTCTGGAATTCGCTCAAAGCACTTTGCGGAAAAGCTTTTGAGGGTGAATTAGTGAGTGTTCCAACTAATGATGATTTTGCAGGCAAAAGACTTGTAATGCACATATTGTCTTGTGACGATGAGCAAATATTAATTCCTTTTAATGTGGGTGATAATCTATCGCGCACCTGGATTTTTACCTATAAAAACGACCGGATTACCTTAAAACACGACCACAGAAAAGAAGACGGAAGCGATGATGAACTCACCATGTATGGTGGCACCTCCACAAACAGCGGTTTGCCACACATTGCCGTTTTTCCGGCTGACGAAGAAACCCTTGAAAGAATTAAACCCGCCGCTACCAATGTTTGGTGGATAACCGTTGACGAAAACGCCTACACCTATAATCTGAGAAGACTGGGGACAGAGCGGGTATTCACCGTTTCATTTGATTTGACCAAAGAAGTTGAAATCCCCGAACCATCCTGGGGTTGGGAAGATTTTTTATAGCCCCCTAACCCCCAAAGGGGGAATTGCAGCTACAATTTCACTGAAAATACTTGGTGAAATAATTATGGATATTAGTTCAACCTATAAAATATTTGTGTGTCTGCCTTTCAGCATGGTAGTACTTCAGGGCAACTGAGCTATTGCCACAGCTTATTGGATAGAAATTATTAGGGTAAGTTCTCAAATTAGCCACTAATGCACGAATAATTTATGACAACTACTTTCAACTAAAAAAATAATCCTTAAACCACTCTTGTGTTAAAGGCATTTATTAGTTAAAAAAAATCTCATTTTCTATTCCTAAAATTTCAATTAAAAAATCTATCTTTGCGCCTTGAAAATCGAACCCTTTTTTACTAGGGTTTTTTGATAAATAATTTGCTAAACAATAAACAGTTAACAATGTCAAAAGTTACAGGTAAAGTTGCTCAAATCATTGGTCCGGTTGTGGACGTTGAGTTTGATAGTGGTGCTGAACTACCCAAAATTTACGATTCATTAGAAATTGAAATGCCAACAGGATTACTCGTTCTTGAGGTACAATCTCACATTGGTGAAAACACAGTGAGAAGTGTTTCTATGGACTCAACAGACGGTCTAAGTCGTGGTGTTGATGTGGTTGCCACTGGAGCACCCATTCAAATGCCGGTCGGAGATGATATCTACGGAAGATTATTTAACGTAATTGGTGATGCCATCGATGGTATCGGAAACCTTCCCAAGGCAGGAGATCATGGTTTACCCATCCACAGATCAGCTCCAAAATTTGAAGACCTTTCAACTTCAACCGAAGTACTTTTTACAGGAATCAAAGTAATCGACCTGATTGAGCCTTATGCAAAAGGCGGTAAAATTGGTCTGTTTGGTGGTGCCGGTGTTGGTAAAACCGTATTGATTCAGGAACTGATTAACAATATTGCAAAAGGTCACGGTGGTTTATCTGTATTTGCCGGAGTGGGTGAAAGAACCCGTGAAGGGAATGACCTTTTGAGGGAGATGCTTGAGTCTGGTATCATCAAATATGGTGATGACTTTATGCACTCTATGGAAAATGGAGGATGGGATTTGTCTAAAGTTGACAAAAAAGTAATGAAAGAGTCTAAAGCTACTTTCGTTTTCGGACAAATGAATGAGCCTCCAGGAGCACGTGCACGTGTGGCCCTTTCAGGATTGACCATTGCTGAATATTTCCGTGATGGCTCAGGTGAAGGACAAGGAAAAGACGTTCTTTTCTTCGTTGACAACATTTTCCGTTTTACACAAGCCGGTTCTGAAGTGTCTGCACTTCTTGGACGTATGCCTTCTGCGGTGGGTTATCAGCCAACACTTGCTACTGAAATGGGTGCAATGCAAGAGCGTATTACATCAACCAAAAGAGGCTCGATTACATCTGTACAAGCAGTATATGTGCCTGCAGATGATTTAACTGACCCTGCTCCAGCAACAACATTTGCCCACTTGGATGCTACAACAGTACTTTCAAGAAAAATTGCAGAGCTGGGAATCTACCCAGCAGTTGATCCTTTGGATTCCACTTCAAGAATTCTGACCAGGGAAATCCTTGGAAATGAGCACTACAACTGTGCATCAAGAGTAAAAGAGTTACTACAACGCTATAAAGAATTACAGGATATTATTGCCATCCTTGGTATGGAAGAACTTTCTGAAGAGGATAAACTGGCCGTGAACCGTGCACGTCGGGTGCAACGTTTCCTTTCTCAGCCTTTCCACGTGGCAGAGCAGTTTACCGGCATTCCCGGAGTGCTTGTTGACATCAAAGAGACCATCAAAGGATTCAATATGATCATGGACGGCGAATTAGACCACCTTCCGGAAGCTGCTTTCAACCTGAAAGGTTCCATTGAAGAGGCCATTGAAGCCGGAGAGAAAATGCTTGCTGAAGCGTAAATTTAGTTAATAGTTTTTGGTTAATAGTTTTCAGATTAACACTATTAACCAATAACACTTAACCATTAACCAAAAACAAATGAAATTAGAAATCATATCACCTGAAGCCGTGTTGTTGCAAGCCGAAGTAAAATCGGTTGCAGTGCCCGGTGTAGATGGTGAATTTCAAATACTGGACAATCACGCTCCCATTGTTTCCCTGCTTGAAGAAGGATTGGTAAAAATTGACGGAAACCTCAGTTTTAATGATGATGTGAAAGCGTTGTTTTCAAAGCATACAGACGGCAGATGGGTACTCCCCATCAAAAGTGGCACACTTGAAATGAACAACAATAAAGTGATTATTCTTGCTGATTAAGCAAACCCAATAACATATTTTAAAAAGCCAAATTTTCATTTGGCTTTTTTTATTTTTAAAATTTGAGTTATGGTCATTCTTGAAATGAACATTGTTTTGCTATTAATCAATATTTTAACAATGTCATTTTGAAATTTTAAGAAAAATTTACAAACAAATAAAATCTTTATTTTGCTTCAGCATATCAATACATATTTTTGGATTTTGCGCCTGAAATCCTAAAAATTTCTTTATTTTCGGGGCTAGTTACATTTTGAGGAAACCATCAAATAGCAACTCGGTTTAACAGCATTTTATTTTTCAGCAATTATGTTAATAATCATTTTAATTGGAATTTTACTTGCCGTTTTTGCTCCCTTGATTTACAAGATTTTTAAAGCATTTACCGGAAAATTTCTTGCGATATTCCCCGCGGCAGGTTTTGTGTGGTTTGCTTCAAAATACAATGAAGTAGTCAATGGAAGCGTTGTCAGGGAAGTTTTTGACTGGATGCCCGGTCTTGGGGTTGGACTGGATTTTAAGCTTGATGGTCTCAGCTTGCTGTTTGCGTTTTTAATAACTGGTATTGGTGCCATAGTGCTGCTTTATTCGAGCACCTATATGAAAGCTTACAAAAAAACCGACAGGTTTTATGTGGCATTATTGGTTTTTATGGCCTCTATGTTGGGCTTGGTTTTGGCAGACAATATTATCAGTCTTTTCGTTTTTTGGGAATTGACCAGTTTTAGCTCTTACTTTTTGATTGGTTTCAGTCACGACAAAGAAGAGTCGCGTAATTCAGCACTAAAAGCATTGTTGATTACAGCCGGAGGGGGGCTTGCCCTGCTTGCCGGTTTAATTATGCTGGGTATTGGCGGCGAAACCAATACAATATCAGAATTGCTGACACGAGGCGATTTAATTGCAGAAAGCGGCTATCTTCATATAGCTATGATTTTGATTATAATAGGCTGTTTTACAAAATCTGCTCAGTTTCCATTTCATTTTTGGCTGCCTGCTGCTATGGCGGCTCCAACTCCGGTTAGCGCATATTTACACTCAGCCACTATGGTAAAAGCAGGCATCTATTTACTTGCCAGAATGAGTCCATTATTCAACGGAACCGACAGCTGGAATGCCACTTTGCTGGTAGTTGGCGGAACTACAATGCTTATTGGTGCCTCAGTGGCTGTAATAAATACCGATTTAAAAAAGATTCTGGCATACACCACTGTAAGTGCTTTAGGGTTGCTTACCATGCTTTTAGGAATTGGAACAGAAATAGCCATTCATGCCGTGGTGGTATTTATATTGGCTCACGCACTTTATAAAGGAGCACTATTCCTGCTTGCAGGTATTGTAGACCATCAAACCGGAACGAGAAATATCAGGCAACTTGGGAAATTGTTTAAAAAAATGCCTTATACGGGAACTGCCGTACTCATTGCCTGTTTCTCTATGGCAGGAATCCCTCCTCTATTTGGTTTTATCAGTAAAGAATTTACTTATGGCGCAACCTTAGATATGACCGTAAATTCACCTTTAACCACTTCAGCGTTTTTTATTGCCGGTGTGCTTTTTACAGCGGCTGCAGGAATGCTAAGTTATCTTGTTTTTTTCGGTAGGCGAAACAGACTGAAATCGCAGCCCACAGAAGCCCCATTTTCATTAGTTGCAGGCCCTTTCTTAATGGCAATTCTCGCTGTGGTATTTGGGGTGGGGAGCGGATTGATTTCCCCATTACTCAATCAGGCTTCACTGGCTATTATGCCTGAAAATATCGGCTTGAAAATAAGCCTTTGGCACGGCATCAATACTGAACTTATCATAAGTATGGTAACCATTGTGGTTGGAATACTGGCATTTTTATTTATTTACCTCAACCCGAAGTTCATGGCCTCTATTGAGGTTTCTGACAAAATCAAAACCTCCCACGCATATGACGAAACGATGACTACAGTAGTTGAAATTTCTGAGCGTGTTACCAAAATAATTCAAAATGGCAACCTTAGAAACTACGTCTTTGTACTGATTGCAGTCTTTTGTTTGCTCACATTTTGGGTATTGAAAGATTTTAGTTTTCCGGGTATCAATATTTTATGGAGTGACTTCAGAGTCTATGACATCGTTATTGGCCTACTGATGATTGTAGCTTGTTTCTATGCTGTAATGGCAAAATCCAGGCTTCTGGCAATTGCACTACTTGGCCTGGTGGGCTATGGTGTTGCCTTTATTTTTATCATGTTTGGCGCACCTGATTTGGCAATTACCCAAATATTGATTGAAACCTTAACCGTGGTAATCTTTGTTTTGGTACTTTGGAAATTACCCAAATTTTTAATTTTTGCCGAAGGGTTTATCAAATTTAGATACTTTGTGATTTCTGCTTTATTTGGCGGATTGATGACCTGGATTGTAATGATTGTAACACAATATCCATTGGATTCTCACTTAAAGGTTTATTTCGCTGAAAACAGTTATTTGTTGGCAAAAGGAAAAAATGTTGTGAATGTCATCCTTGTGGATTTCAGGTCTCTCGATACTTTAGGTGAAATTGTCGTTTTGGGTGTTGCGTCCATTGGGGTTTATGCTTTGGTAAAATTCAATAAATCAGAAAAAAACAAACAGATATGAATTCAACGATACTGTCAACAGGAATAAAATTATTGGTTCCACTATTTGTGATTTTTTCACTTTTCCTGCTTTTCAGGGGTCACAATGCTCCTGGCGGCGGATTTGTGGGCGGATTGGTTTTTTCAATTGCATTTTCGTTATATACACTCAACTATGGTGTGGAACGCACCAAAGAAAAATACAAAATACAACCCTTTAAGCTTATCGCTTGGGGATTATTATTGGCTGTAGTAAGCGGATTGATTCCGCTTTTAGCGGGAGAATCGTTTTTAAAAGGTTTGTGGTATGAAGACATCACAATACCTCTTTTAGGTAAACCGGGAACACCCATTCTTTTTGATATTGGAGTTTATTTATTAGTAGCCGGCACCATACTTAGTTTAATCTTTACACTTTGGGAAGAATAACATGGAAGACATTTTACCATTCTTAATTGGCTGTTTGTATGCCGGTGGCATCTACCTGATTTTTCACAGAAGTTTTGTGAAACTAATCATTGGCCTGGTAATCCTGGGCTATGCTTCTAATTTATTTTTGTTTACAATAAGCCGGCTAACAAGAGCGGCACCCCCTTTAATTCCAAATGAAGCTACTCAATTAACCGAACCTTTTGCTGACCCATTACCTCAGGCATTGATTTTAACCGCCATCGTAATCGGTTTTGGATTACAGGCTTTTGCTATTGTACTTATAAAAGTGGGGTACAAAACCCTGGAAACTGACGACCTTGATGATATAACTGCAACCGATAGACTGGAAACTTAATGGAAAACCATATACTTATTGCTTTATTAATTCCGCTGTTGGCGGGTATTTTGAGTTTATTTTTCTGGGGGAAAAAACAACTTCAGCAATATACTTTTCTGGTAAGCACCTTTTTAATGATTGTTGCTGCAGGGTTTCTTCTAGAGCGGGTAATTAACGGAGGAATTATTGTACTACAATCGGCTGGATGGGAAGCTCCATTTGGCATCTCCCTGGTGGCTGATTTGTTCAGTGCCATTATGGTTTTAATTACTGCCATTATTAGTTTTGCGGTAGCCATTTATTCGTTTAGTGAAATCGACCCCCATCGCATCAGGTTTGGTTTTTACCCGGTAATGAACTTTTTGGTATTCAGTGTTTGCGGGGCTTTTTTAACGGGTGATGTGTTTAACCTCTATGTATGGTTTGAAATGATGCTCATCAGCTCTTTTGTTTTAATGGTTTTGGGCAATGGCAAAGCACAAGTAGAAGGAACCATAAAATATGTAACCATCAACATAGTTGCTTCAACGTTTTTTCTTGCCGGAATAGGTATTCTTTACGGTTTAACAGGAACACTCAATATGGCTGATCTGGCTGTGCGCTTACCTTCTGTCCCCAAAACCGGCTTGATGGACATGGCGGCCATATTTTTCTTTATGGCTTTTGGTGTAAAGGCTGCTGTTTTTCCTTTGTTCAATTGGTTGCCGGCATCTTATCACACCCCTCCAATTGCTGTATCCTCTTTTTTTGCAGGTATGCTCACCAAAGTTGGCGTGTATGCATTTATACGATTTTTCACCATGATCTTCAATCATGAAAGTGTGTTTATTGACAACCTGTTACTCTACACCGCTGCTGCCACCATGTTTTTTGGTGTATTGGGTGCCGCTGCACAATATGATTTCAGGAAGATATTATCTTTTCATATCATCAGTCAAATAGGGTATATGATTATGGGTCTTGCCATTGGCACCAAACTGGCTTTAACCGGAGCAATTTTTTACATCATTCACCACATTATTGTAAAATCAAACCTGTTTTTAATAGCCGGAGTGGTCAATAAATGTACGGGAAGTTTTAATCTGAAGAAAATTGGTGGTATCTATGGTAAATATCCTTTTCTGGCAATTCTCTTTATTATTTCGGCATTTTCACTTGCCGGGTTTCCACCGCTTTCGGGTTTTTGGGCCAAGTTTATCGTAATAAAGGCCGGTCTGGAAACCAGTGATTATTTTATCGTGATTGTTGCGCTTGTTGTAGGGTTTTTAACGCTTTACTCGATGACAAAAATCTGGAATGAAGCCTTTTGGAAAAAAATGCCGGAAGAACATATTGAGGAATCTCAGTCAAAATCGGTACCTTTAAGTGCCATAAAGCCAATGATAATACCCGTTGTTATGTTGGCAGGAATTACTTTAACCATAGGTCTATTTGGCGAATCGGTTTATAAACTGTCAATGATGACCGCAGAACAATTGTTAAACCCAAAAGAATATATTGAAGCTGTTCTTGGCATAGACTATAATTTGTAGAAATAAATGAAATTACTCCTTCCACATATTGTACTATCCTTAATCCTGGCAGTAGTTTTCTTTAATCTTACTCCCTATGAAGGAAGTGCAAACAGGTATATTTTTACAGGAATTATTATTTTTTCACTCACCTGGCCTTTAAGTTATTTTTTTGCCAAGGATTACTTTAGAAAGCTACCCAGTTTAATGAACCTAATTGTTTTTTTTACTAAAGAACTTCTGGTTGCCAATTTGAGAGTGGCCTATGATGTGGTTACCCCAATCACCTATATGAGACCCTGTATTGTTGCTCTACCGCTAGATGCAAAAACTGATTTGGAAATAACTATACTTGCTTGCATGATATCACTTACCCCGGGAACTTTGAGTTTATCTCATTCTGAAGATAAATCATTATTATTTGTACATGCAATTACATTTAAAAAAATGGATCCCGAAGCCATTAAAAGGAATTTAAAGGAAGGATTTGAAAAAAAACTATTAAAAATAACACGATGAGCGATTGGTTTGAAATTGTATTAATAATTGCATTGATACTGTTGAGTTTTTCAATCGTATTGGTTTTTATACGCATTGTTTTAGGCCCATCATTACCTGACAGGGTCATTTCCTTTGACTTGATTGGAACCATTACAATTGGCATGATTGCCATATACTCCATCATTACCGGTGTGGAATCATATATGGACGCTGCCATTATCTTGTCGCTGGTGATGTTTTTGGGCGCTATTGCCTTTGCATATTATATGAAGAAAAAACATTAATTATGATTGAAATTGTTAGTGCCATAGTAATAATTGTAGGGGTGTTGTTTGTAGCCATTGGGGCAGTTGGACTGTTGAGGTTGCCCGACTTCTATATTCGGATTTCTGCCATTACAAAAGCCGCCACAGTTGGGGTTGCCTGTATTATGATTGGGGTTGCCTTAAACTACAACGAAATCAGTATCGCCATAAAAGCATTTGCAGTGGTTTTGTTTCTCTTAATTACATCTCCCATAGCAGCACACATTATTGGCAGAGCGGCATACAACGGCGGGGTACCTCTTTGGAAAAAAACCGAAGTCAACGAATATGAGGAGTATAAAAAAAGTCAAGAAAAAGAAGACGATTCCAAAGACTCCCATCCTGACAGCATGGTAGATTAATACTTCAGTAATTTTTTCCGTTTCGAGTAAAATAAACCCTGCTCATTTTTTCGTTTTAAGTTTTTTGAAGGAAAGTGTGGGTGATTCATTTTCTTGATTGCTTATGTTATTAAATCTTGGATTTATTATTTTTGAATGAAGTAAATTACAGTATGGCATGGAGTTAAATGTGATAGACAGCGTTGAAACCATTTCCAAAAAGGACTTTATCAATAATTATTTAAACCCACAAAAGCCTTTAATTATTGAAAAATGCATTGAGGATTGGGCGGCATACAACAAATGGGATCTGGACTATATGGCTCAGGTGGCAGGAAATAAAATTGTTCCGCTTTATGACGACAGGCCTATTAGCGCAGAGCAAAAATTCAATGAAGCGCATAACACAATGAAAATGAGCGAGTATATTGACTTGCTCAAAAAAGAACCCACGCGTTACCGCATTTTTCTTTGGAATATTTTAAAGGAAGTACCCGAACTTCAAAACGACTTCAGCTATCCTGATTTGGGATTAAGGTTTTTAAAAGGCCTGCCCATGTTGTTTTTTGGCGGCGAAAACTCTTATACATTTATGCATTATGACATCGATTTTGCCAACATATTTCATTTCCATTTCCACGGAAAAAAAGAAGTCATCCTTTTTGACCAAAAGCAAACCAAATTTCTTTACAAGTTGCCACACTCTCTCATCACCAGAGAGGACATTGATTTTTCAAATCCTGATTTTGAGAAATGGCCTGCTTTAAAAAATGCAAAAGGCTACAAATCAACCCTCAATCACGGCGAAATGCTCTATATGCCCGAAGGCTACTGGCATTACATGAAATACCTTACACCGGGCTTTAGCATGAGTTTGCGTTCCTTTCCGCGTAATCCTGTTAATTTTGGGAAAGCCGTTTACAACATTTTTGTGATGCGGCATTTTGACAATTTTATGCGGAAGTTGAAAGGGCAATCCTGGATTGATTCCAAAAATGAACAAGCCATTTCAAAAACGCATCGCAGTTTAGCTTAGAAGTCATGGCACAAGGCTGATGGTTTTTTCATACACCAAACCACTTTCCCAACCGCGATAGAGTAAATAATCAGCGAGTTTTTTTCGCTTTTTGTACTTGTTCTTTTCGGTGATTTGCTTCAGGCGTTTTTCTGCAAGGGCATCAAGCGTTTTAGTATAGTCATCGTCATCAATTTCCTGTAAAGCCATATTGATGTTATATGCAGAAATTTTTCTTCTTTTAAGTTCGTTGGTGATTCGGTTTCTGCCCCATTTTTTGATGGAAAATTTCCCGCGGGCAAACGCTTTGGCAAAACGGGTTTCGTTAATAAAATCATTTTCGAACAGGTGTAACAGGATTTTTTCCACAACTTCTGGTATGAGTTGCATTTCGCGAAGCTTCATCTCAATTTCAAAATGGCAACGTTCTTGATAAACACAATAACGCTCCATCTTCAACCGGGCTTCGTCTATTTGATATACTTTTTTGTTCATACATCAAAGTAAGTATAAATCTGCTGAAAAAACCAACGCAAAATAAATTTTACCCCTACTTTTGTAAGGATATGAATTTTACTTCAAAATTGATTTCCTGGTACAAACAAAACAAAAGGGAACTGCCCTGGCGTAGCAGAAAAGACCCTTACGCCATTTGGCTTTCGGAAGTTATTATGCAGCAAACCCGCATCGATCAGGGTCTGGCTTATTATGAAGCATTTATTAAAAAATTTCCCACCGTTTTTGATTTGGCTAAAGCCGAAGAAGAAACTGTTTTAAAACTCTGGCAAGGATTGGGATACTATTCCCGAGCCCGTAACCTCCACCACACTTCAAAAGTTATTGTTGAAGAATTTTATGGAAACTTTCCCGAAAGTCACAACAATCTTTTAAAACTCAAAGGCATAGGCGACTATACCGCAAGTGCCATAGCTTCCATTTGTTATAACGAACCCCGTCCCGTTGTTGATGGAAATGTGTTCAGGGTGCTGTCACGGGTCTTTGGAATAGAAACGCCCATTGACACTTCTGCCGGTCAAAAAGAGTTTAAAGCACTTGCTCAAGAGCTTATAGACACCAAACAACCCGGCGAATTCAATCAGGCGTTGATGGAGTTTGGTGCTACCCATTGCACACCCAAAAAACCAAAATGTGAATTTTGCCCGTTTCATAAAAAATGTGCGGCTTTTCAACTTGAAAAAGTGGACAAACTGCCCGTTAAAAAAGGAAAAATCAAAGTTCAAAACCGATACTATAACTATCTGGTGGTGGTTTCGGCAGATAAAAAAACCTTTTTGGAAAAACGTGCTAATGGCATCTGGAAAAACCTCTATCAATTTCCAATGATAGAAAAAGCAGAAGTTTCAACCATTTCAATGAATGAAGTTGAAAATCATTTCCACAATCAAAAAATTGAATCAGTATCCCTTTACAATGACAAGCCCGTGATTCATAAATTGTCACACCGGCATTTGCATGTGCAGTTTTGGGTGGTATATGCTTCGGCTTTGGAAACAGAAGGCATTCCGGTCAAAAAAATAAATGACTATCCTGTTCCGGTAGTGATTCAGAATTTTATTGAGACATTCAGCTTTTAAAAGCGGTTGAAAAGTAATATCTTTGAGCATCTAAAATTACAAAGCTATGAGTGGAACATTGAATAAAGTGATGCTAATCGGTCACACGGGTGATGATGTGAAAATGACTTATTTTGACGGTGGAAATTGCATTGGCAGGTTTCCATTGGCAACAAATGAGACCTATGTGAATAAATCCACCAATGAAAAAGTATCCAATACTGAATGGCACAATATCGTGGTGAGAAACAAAGCCGCTGAAATTTGTGAAAAATACCTTAAAAAAGGTGACAAGGTGTATGTTGAAGGCCGACTGAAAACAAGAAAATGGACAGACGATCAGGGCAATGACAGGTACAGCACAGAAATTCAGTGTACAGAATTTACATTCCTTACTCCCAAGTCTGAATCTGATAATCAAGGCCAAAGATCAACTCCACAGCCCGAAGCTAAAAAAGAACCCCAGCAATCTCAGTCGCAACCTCAACCCGAGCCACAACAAGAACACAGCGATGAAACCAAGGAAGACGATCTTCCGTTTTAATACTAAGCCGGATTGAAATACGTTTGCTGTAATAAATAGTTTTCCATGAGGTATGTGTTGGTCATTTTTGGGTTTTTGCTTTTCGTTTCCTGTGGGGATGATGTTGTGGTAAAACCCAAAGCCCTACTCCATTTGCAATACCCTGAGCCCATTTACAGAAATCTTGATTTGGGATGTCCTTTTACTATAGGTTTTAATGCCCATGCCAACGTCACCAAAAAAGAAAACTGCTGGCTCAATTTGGTGTATCCGCATATGAAAGCCACCATACACCTGACTTATCATCCTGTGGACAACAATCTGGACTCTTTGCTTTATGATGCCCAAAAACTCACTTTTGATCACACTATAAAAGCCACTGCCATATTTGAGCAACCCCGTGTGGACTCAATAAACGATGTTTACGGCATGCTTTATATGATTAACGGAAATGCTGCCACTTCCACCCAGTTTTATGTAACAGACAGCGTTCGGCATTTTATATCAGGTTCTTTGTATTTCAGAAGCAGGCCCAACTTTGATTCTATTTTGCCGGCGATTACCTATCTTCGTGAAGACATCCGGTACATTATGGAGAGTGTCGAATGGAAATAATTTTACTCGATGCAAAGTTTAAACTGAGCAAATAAAAACCCGGCAGAAACCGGGTTTTAAACTGAAGGTTTTAATTAACTACTCATCTATATTTTCTTCAGGCTGGGAAAAGGTCTCGCCGTTCCAGCTTGTTACGGTATAAGAATCGCTTGTTTTTTTAACACTTGCCATCACCAAATCAGGATTTACCATGGCTTCGTCATACTCGATTTTTGCTGTTTTGGATTCAAAGTCAACCTCAACGGCTCTGACCCCGTCCATCTGGGCCAGGTTTTTTTCAATCACCTTGGCACAACCCATGGCACATTTCATCCCGTCGATTTCAAATTTGGCGGCTATGTATTCAGCATCGGGGTTGAGTGTTTTTTCAGTGGTTTCTGTTCCCAGGTCAACTGTTTTGGTTTCGGGAGTAGTTTCATTTTTGCAGGCTGTCATTACTAAAACAACGGTCGCAAGGGTAAAAAGATATTTTAAAGCGTTCATTTTTAGGAATTTTAAAGTTGATACAAAGTTACAAATTGCAGTGATTAATTCGTTAAAAATGTTGAATTTTGTTCTCATTTTATTGCTATGAATAAGGACAATATCAAGTGGGTGTATTTAATCATTCTTTCCATTATTTGGGGGAGTTCGTTTATATTGATTAAAAAAGCCCTCGTGGGTTTAACCCCTATGCAGGTAGGCTCGTTGCGCATTGTGATTGCCGGCTTGTTTTTGTTTATTTTGGGGTTTAACCGATTGCGAAAACTCACCAAATACCAGTGGAAATGGGTGGCCATTGCAGGGTTTTTGGGCACATTTTTCCCGGCCTTTTTCTTTGCCTATGCACAAACCGAAATTGACAGTGCCATCACTTCCATTCTCAATGCCACCACACCCATTATGACCCTGATATTTGGAGCGGTGATTTTTTCCATTGGATTTACACGCAGGCAACTAATAGGTGTGATCATCGGTTTATTGGGATGCTTTATACTTATTTGGCAAGGAGCTGAAATTAACCCCGGGCAGGACTACCGCTATGTGCTGTTTATATTTATGGCCACGGTGGGTTATGCCATGAACGTGAATGTAATTAAAACCCGACTGCAGGAGTTGTCTCCTTTGGGTATTTCGGCCGGAAGTTTTTTTGTTATTATGATACCCGCTTTTATTATTTTGGTATCCACAGGTTTTTTTAGTGCTGAGGTATTGCAAAACCCTGCCACTTT
>NZ_JCBCCK010000512.1:0-2498 GCF_059864935.1 Planktosalinus sp. | reverse complement strand
TACAAAGTTAGAAGTACGAAGTTTTTCACAATTACACCAATAACCAATCCACTATTAACCATTACAAAGTTAGAAGTATGAAGTTTTTCACAATTACACCAATAACCAATCCACTATTAACCATTACAAAGTTAGAAGTACGAAGTTAGAAGTACGAAGTTTTTCACAATTACACCAATAACCAATCCACTATTAACCATTACAAAGTTAGAAGTATGAAGTTAGAAGGACGGGTCAGATTAACTATTACACAATAGTTTGCAAAAAAGAACAACTTATTGAAAATTGATATTCAAATTTTGTATTTTTGGTTAAATTAAATTGTTATGAGAACGATTCACCTAAATATACCGGACAATATTGATTTGAAAGATTACGATTTTTCAATGATAATAGCAGCTAAACTATATGAAGATGCAAAACTTTCAGCGGGTCAGGCAGCCAAAATGGTTGGTTTATCAAAAAGAGCCTTTATTGAGTTGTTAGGAAAGTATGGGGTTTCCGTTTTTAGCACATCGATTTCAGACTTACATTCCGATATAAAAAATGCCTAAAATTGTTGTTTCTGACGCTAGTGCATTGATCCTTTTTGATAAGATTGATGAGCTTGGTCTTTTACAAAAAGTATATGGAGAACTGATAACCACACCTGAAGTAGCAGAGGAATTTGGAGAAAACCTGCCTAATTGGATTAAAACCCGGCCGGTTTCAGATAAAAAATATCAAGAATTTTTAGAAACCCAAATTGATGCGGGAGAAGCAAGTGCCATAGCGTTAGCTGTTGAGTTTGATGACGTGTTATTATTACTCGATGATTTAAAAGCCCGAAAACTCGCAACCCAATTAAAATTTAAGATAACGGGTACACTTGGTGTAATCCATAAAGCGAAACAAATGTCAATAATTGAGAAAGTAACTCCTCTAATAGATAAATTATTGAACACTGATTTTCGAATATCAGAAGATATCGTTAATGGGATTTTAAAATTGAATAATGAATAAGCTGACTGAAAACTTAGAATTGGGGAAATAGTATAGGAAAGAAATTTATAATATAGGAGGCAGAAATTGCTGTCTTATTCCCATTCATTACGAAGTGCTTTTTGGATAACTAAAGCATCTTTTTGTAAACGAATTTTCCCCACATATTGATATACATCAACGCCTTTAGGCTTTAATTTCTTAGCCAGGTTTTCAAGAATACTTTGAATATTTTTTTTTGTAGCTCCTTGCTTTAAAGTGGTAACCATAATCAATTGTCTTTACTTACAAAGATACAAAATCAAATGATTGTTTATTTTAAAACACATTATTATTTAGCTCTTGTTATCCCTCCGATAACCGCAAAGCGGTTTTTGGATAAAGAAAATTGACCGGTAAGCCACCAAACTCAACAAATCTCAATAATAAACACCCCAATCGGCTACGTTGTCGTCATCATCCGCGATGTTCCGGATGGGGTGACTGTGGTGGGGAATCCGGGGAGGGAGGTTTGAAGTTCAAGGTTTAAGGTTCAAAGTTCAAAGTTCAAAGTTCAAGGTTTAAGGTTTAAGGTTCAAAGTTCAAAGTTTTTTAATTAACCATTAACCTTTAACCATTACACTATTAACCATTATAAAGTTAGAAGTACGAAGTTAGAAGTTTGTAACGGTGAATCCTTTTAAAAAAGCAATAAAGTAGTACATAAAAATGTAATTTAAAACATAAACACGTACATAAAAATGTGTGTTTTTACAATTATATGTACAGCTATATGTGCATTCTATCAATTTATTGATTAATTTTGTGGTATTAGTTTATACCTATGCAACGTAACGCGATTGATCATCTACTTGCGTGGAAAGAAAACAAAAACCGTAAACCCTTAATTATAAGGGGTGCGAGGCAGGTGGGTAAAACCTGGCTTATGAAGTACTTTGGAAAGTCATGCTACCAACAAGTAGCCTACCTGAATTTTGAAACCAACCCCGCGTTAAAAGAGTTGTTCAGCCAGGATTTTGATACCCATCGATTGTTGTTGGGTATTGAGATTGCATCAGGTGTGCACATTGACCCAACAACAACATTACTTATCTTTGATGAAATTCAGGCAGTACCCAAAGCGATAACATCGCTGAAGTACTTTCAGGAAAACCTACCGGATTACCACATTATTTGTGCAGGTTCGCTGCTGGGTGTGGCTTTGCATGAAAACACTTCTTTTCCGGTTGGGAAAGTAGCCTTTTTGGATTTGTACCCGCTGTCTTTCCCGGAATTTTTAAATGCGCTCGGAGAATCCCGCCTGGCTGAGCTATTGCAAAAAAAAGACTGGCCACTTGTTCAAAGTTTTGCAGACAGTTTTACCAACTTGCTACGACTTTATTATTTTACAGGAGGTATGCCCGAAGCTGTGGCTTGTTATGCTACAACTAAAAACCTAAACGAAGTAAGAAGAATACAGCAAGCAATTTTGACAGCTTATGAACAGGATTTCTCAAAACATGCCCCCCAAAACATGA
>NZ_JCBCCK010000091.1:0-2976 GCF_059864935.1 Planktosalinus sp. | reverse complement strand
AAAAGAACTGGGCATCACCAAAGAAGACATCGGCAAAAAGATAAGTGTAGAAGACTACAACGCCGCGTGTAAAAAAGCCGTGATGCGCTATACTGATGTCTGGAACGACCTCACCGAAAAAATGGGCTATTGGGTGGATATGGACGACCCTTACATCACTTACAAGTCCAAGTATATGGAAACGGTGTGGTGGTTGCTCAAACAAATCTATCACAAAGATTTATTGTATAAAGGCTACACCATTCAGCCGTATTCCCCAAAAGCGGGAACAGGTTTAAGTTCGCATGAGCTTAACCAGCCCGGAACTTATCAGGATGTAAGTGATACTACGGTGGTGGCGCAGTTTAAAGTCCTCAAAGCCCCACCCCAGCCCTCCCCAAAGGGGAGGGGGTTTTCAAACTCTATAGAAAAAGCATTTAACTTAAATTCTCCCCCTTCGGGGGAGTTGGAAGGGGCTTTTCAGGGAGCAACCTTTTTCCTCGCCTGGACCACAACACCCTGGACCTTGCCAAGTAATACGGCATTGACAGTTGGGCCTAAGATTGATTATGTGTTGGTAAAAACATTCAATCAATACACGTTTGAACCTATAGCAGTTGTGCTGGCAAAAAATTTAGTTGCTAAGCAGTTTGACAAGAAATTTGTACAGGCAGAAACTCCGGAAAATTTTGAAGAATTAGCAACTGCGTTTGTATCTGTCCCCCCTTCGGGGGCTAGGGGGGCCATCCCCTTCTATATTGCTGCCAATTGCAAAGGCAAAGACCTTGAAGGTATCCGTTATGAGCAATTGTTGCCTTATGCCTTGCCGCATAACAATCCTGAAAATGCTTTCAGAGTGATTTTAGGTGATTTTGTAACTACTGAAGATGGTACCGGTATCGTTCATACCGCGCCTACTTTTGGTGCAGATGATGCCATGGTGGCCAAACAAGCCGTACCGGAAGTGCCGCCGTTATTGGTAAAAGACAAAAACGGTAATCTTGTGCCGCTTGTGGATTTACAAGGAAAATTCCGTGCTGAAATGGGTGAGTTTGCCGGAAAATATGTGAAGAATGAATACTATGATGACGGTCAAGCTCCCGAAAAATCGGTGGATGTGGAAATCGCCATCAAACTCAAAGAAGAAAACAAAGCCTTTAAAGTAGAAAAATATGTACACAGCTACCCCAATTGCTGGCGTACAGACAAACCTATTTTATATTACCCGCTGGACTCGTGGTTTATAAAAGTCACCGACTTTAAAGACCGTATGTTTGAGTTGAACAAAACCATCAACTGGAAGCCCAAATCCACCGGTGAAGGCCGTTTTGGAAACTGGCTTGCCAACGCTAATGATTGGAATCTCTCACGTTCTCGTTATTGGGGAATCCCGCTTCCTATTTGGAGAACAGATGATGGTAAGGAAGAAAAAATCATAGGTTCTGTAGAAGAACTTAAAGCTGAAATGCAAAAAGCCATCTCAGCCAGTGTGATGGAGAAAGACATATTTCCTGAGTTTGTTCCCGGTGATCTGTCTGAAGAAAATTATGATAAAATCGATTTGCATAAAAACTATGTGGATCAGATTATTTTGGTTTCCGATTCCGGAAAACCAATGAAGCGTGAAAGCGACTTAATTGATGTGTGGTTTGACTCAGGAAGTATGCCTTATGCACAATGGCACTATCCTTTTAGCCTCCCCCCAACCCCCTCCGAAGGAGGGGGGGATAGCACTCCTGCATTTCAAACTGCCCGAAAGTCTACTTATCATTTGCTGAAAGAAAAAGCTAAGAATAGAAAAAAGAAGCCTACTGAAGCAGAAAAAATTCTATGGGAATGTTTGAGGGGTAAAAAGTTGGATGGCTATAAGTTCAGAAGAGAACATATTATTGATGAATATATTGCAGACTTTGTTTGTTTACCCAAAAAGCTTGTGATTGAAGTTGACGGAGGTTATCATACTGACCCAACAGTAAAAGAGAAAGATGACTTCAGAGATGCATTTTTGAAGGAAAATTTTGGCTTCAGAACCTTACGATTTACCAATAAAGAAGTAATTGGCGATATTGATTCTGTTTTGAATAAAATTGAGTCAGAGTTAAAGAACACCCCTTTGGGGGGCAGGGGGGCTTTCAAGGCTGACTTTATTGCAGAGGGAGTTGACCAAACAAGAGGTTGGTTTTATACCCTGCACGCTATTTCCACTATGATTTTTGACGATGTGGCTTATAAAAACGTAGTTTCAAACGGATTGGTTTTAGACAAAAACGGACAAAAAATGTCCAAACGATTAGGTAACGCCGTTGACCCTTTTGAAACCATTTCAACCTATGGGCCCGATGCCACTCGTTGGTACATGATCAGCAACGCCAACCCCTGGGATAATCTCAAATTTGACATTGAAGGTATTGCTGAGGTGAGGCGTAAATTTTTTGGCACACTTTACAATACTTACAGCTTTTTCAGCTTGTATGCCAATCTGGACAAATTTGATTATTCAGAGCCTGATGTGCCGTTGAATGAAAGACCTGAGATCGATCGTTGGATACTTTCAGAACTGCACACACTTATTCAGAGAGTTGATGAGTATTATAACGACTATGAGCCCACCAAGGCCGCACGTGCCATTTCAGACTTTGTTCAGGAAAACCTGAGCAACTGGTTTGTTAGGTTAAGCAGAAGGCGTTATTGGAGAGGGGACTATGGCACCGATAAAATTTCAGCTTACCAAACTTTATATACCTGTTTGGTCAATGTGGCACAGCTGAGCGCACCTGTTGCCCCATTTTTTATGGAGCGCTTGTATAAAGATTTGACTTCCGCTACAGCGAAAAAAGGCGAAGAGTCGGTGCATTTGTCAGATTTTCCAACCTTTGACGCTGCTTTTGTTGACAAAGCCCTGGAAAGTAAAATGCAAAAAGCACAGACCATTTCGTCGCTGGTTCTATCCTTACGACAAAAAGAAAAAATCAAAGTGCGCCAACCGCTTCAGAAAAT
>NZ_JCBCCK010000088.1:0-10948 GCF_059864935.1 Planktosalinus sp. | reverse complement strand
TCAATGAAGGTCAGGTGGAAGAACGCACTTATCGAGGGGCCTCGGTCATTGAATTGATACACACCGCAACTTTGGTTCACGATGACGTTGTTGACGACAGCAATCGCCGGCGCGGCTTTTTCTCCATCAATGCGCTGTGGAAAAACAAAATTGCGGTACTTGTTGGGGATTATTTACTTTCAAAAGGCTTGTTGCTTTCTATTGACAATGGCGATTTTGATTTGTTACAAATCATTTCGGTGGCCGTAAGGGAAATGAGTGAAGGTGAGTTGCTTCAAATTGAAAAAGCAAGAAAACTCGATATTACTGAAGAGATATATTATGAAATCATCCGTCAAAAAACGGCCACACTCATTGCTGCTTGTTGTGCTATGGGTGCCCGCTCAGTAAATGCTGACGATGAAGAAGTAGAAAAAATGAGGCACTTTGGTGAACTTATTGGCATGGCCTTTCAAATCAAAGACGATTTGTTTGATTACGGAAATGAAAAAATAGGGAAACCCACCGGCATCGACATCAAGGAACAAAAAATGACGCTTCCGCTTATTTTTACGTTAAACAACTGCACCGAAAAGGAAAAAAACTGGCTGATCAATTCAGTAAAAAATCACAACAAAAACACTAAAAGGGTGAAGGAAGTCATCACATTTGTCAAATCCTCCGGGGGGCTTGATTATGCCGTTTCAAAAATGAAATCTTTTCAGCAGCAAGCACTTGGCATTTTAAATTCTTATCCTGAATCCCCTTACAAAGAATCCCTGATCCTGATGGTCAATTATGTGATTGACCGAAAAAAATAAATTTCCGGGCAACCTTTCTTCTTAAATTTACGTCTCTATAAATAGAAGTCCTTAGGAAATTGAAAATCATCCATATTCATAAAAACCAAACACAACTCATCAGTGAGGCTGCAAAAAACAACAGGCAGGCACAGCATGTCTTGTATCAGACTTTCTCGCCAAAAATGCTAAGTGTTTGCCGGATGTACATCAATGATAGTCAACAAGCTGAAGAAGTTATGCTCGATGGTTTTTTTAAGATGTTTACGAACTTAAAAGAATTTAAAAACCAAGGAAGTTTTGAAGGTTGGGTAAGACGAATAATGGTAAGACAATGCATTGACTGCTTGAGAAAAAAATCAAAAGTGGTTTTTCAGGATGATGTTGCTGATGAAAATATCGAACATAATGAAATACAATGGAAGTATGACACTCAATACATTCAGCAAGCCATTGACGAGCTGCCCGAAGGCTATAAAATGGTGTTTAACCTCTTTGCAATTGAAGGGTTTAAACACGATGAAATTGCAGCAATGCTGAACATTACAGAAGGCACCTCAAAGTCGCAATTGCACAAAGCACGAAAAATGCTACAGGAAAAATTAAAAATAAGTAAATCCACAGCACATGGAAACAACTAATTTTGACAAACAAATAAAAAAACAGTTGGAGCAAAGAACCTTGGAACCCTCTACAAAAAGCTGGGAACAGTTGCGTTCGAAACTGGACAAAAAGTACAAAAAAAACATACCGGTGTATTATTGGTGGTTGGGCGTTGCAGCTTCATTTGTCGGTGGAATTTTATTGGTAAATCTCATTTTTAATAAAGCTACAACCAATCCACAGATTCAGGTTACTGAAAACGATACTGAGATTATCTTGGACACAGAAGAAAAACTTTTAGGTGAGCCTTCACAGATGATAGAAAGCATAACAAATCAAGATATAAAAGAAGAAGAAAGAATTAAGCCAAAAAAAGTAACCCAGCCAGTTTTGGAGAATACACCTGAGCTGGTTGTTGAGTCTTCCGGAACCAAAAAAGTTTTGAAAGAAAAGTTGCAGCCTTATGAAATTGACGAAGCCATTGCTGAAACAGTAGAAAAAATAATAATCACAAACGTGAAAGAAGCAGAAGTTGATATTTTACTGGAACAGGCACTGTTTGAGATAAGGGCAAATCAAATGCAAAATAAAGATAAAATTTCAGCAAACCAGCTTTTGGAAGAAGTAGAATTTGAAGTAGAACGTTCTTTCCGCGAACGCGTTTTTGAACTGCTTAAGGATGGGTTTAATCATTCAAAGGATGCCCTGGCAAATAGAAATCAATAAACAATCAATAATTCATTCATCAATCATTCTTTTATCGGTATCTCGGCTTGAGGTACCGGTAAAGGAAAAAACAAATCAATCAACTATGAAAAATTTTGCAATTTATTTATCAATCTTACTTTTTCTCAGTTTGTACGCAAAACTTTGTGCACAAGATGAAAACACTTCAGATCTTGAAAATCAAAAAGAAATCATAATGAGCGAAGAGCGTGAAGCTTTACGCCTTGAAGTTGAAAAAATTAACAAAAGGCTTGATGCCGAAGAAATTTCCTATGAGGAAGCATCATCTTTAAAACAACAACTGGCTGAAAAACATGCTTTGAATATTGAAAACAGAATTGCAATTTTGGAAAATGAAACTGCGCTTAAACTACGCAATGATGTTCAAGAATCACAAAAAGGAGGCACTATAATTCAAATTGGAGGCAAGGGTAACATTGTTCAAGTAAGTACTCCAAAAAGCCGAAAATATGACCGACGCACCTCAAACGATTTTGTATTTGCTTTTGGTTTAAACAATGTCATTACTGAAGGTGAAGGACTGGGTGATTCTGATTTTAAAATTGGTGGAAGCCGTTTTGCAGAATTGGGTTGGTCTTGGAAAACACGCGTGCTTAACAACAGCAATTTTTTAAGAATTAAATATGGCTTCTCTTTTCAGTTCAACGGCCTAAAACCCACTGACAACAGGATTTTTGTGAATGAAGGCAATGAAACCGTTTTGGAAACTTTTCCTCAAAAACTCAACAAATCCAAATTCAGGATGGACAATCTGGTATTTCCTGTACATATTGAATTGGGACCATCTAAAAAAGTTGAAAAGGAAAATTCTATAAGGTATTCCACAAGAAAGCAATTTAGAATTGGCTTGGGAGGTTATGCAGGGTTCAATTTAAACACCATCCAAAAATTAAAATACAATTTTGACGGCGACAAAATCAAAGAAAAATCAAAAAACCAATTTGACAGCAATGATTTCATTTACGGTTTAAGTGCTTATATGGGCTGGCAATATGCAGCCTTATATTTAAAATATGACTTAAACCCCATTTTTAAAAACAACCCTATTGAGCAGCGCAACATTTCTTTAGGACTGCGTTTTGATTTGGATTAGCTACGCCACTCAATTATTGTTCAAAAGTTACTTACTTTCTTTTCAGAAAATAAGTAACTTTACTTTTTTAAATTTTCCTCCAAAAATAGATATTCTTGATTTCAAAATCCACCATAGACCAAGTATTTGAAACCGCCCGTGTTGAGGAGGTGATTGGTGATTTTGTGCAACTTAAAAAATCCGGGAGCAACTATAAAGGCCTGAGTCCGTTTTCCAATGAGCGCACCCCCAGCTTTATGGTTTCGCCCGTAAAACAAATCTGGAAAGATTTTTCAAGCGGAAAAGGAGGGAACGTCGTAGCTTTTTTGATGGAGCATGAACATTTTACTTATCCCGAAGCCATCAAATTCCTGGCAAAAAAATACGGTATCGAAATCGAAGAAACCGAACAAACCGATGAAGAAAAAGAACAGGCCAACGAAAAGGAAAGCTTGTATTTAGTGAGTGATTTTGCTAAAAATTATTTTCATCAAACACTATTAAATGCTGAAGAAGGCAAAGCCATTGGTTATTCATATTTCAAAGAGCGTGGTTTTACTGAAGAAACCATCAAAAAGTTTGAACTGGGTTATTCACCCAATTCCTGGGATGCATTTACCAATGAGGCGTTGGATAAAGGGTATAAGCTAGAATTTCTTGAAAAAACCGGTTTGACCATCGTCAAAGAAGATAAAAAGTTCGACCGCTTTAAAGGCCGGGTGATGTTTCCAATTTTGAGTATGAGTGGAAGAACACTGGGCTTTGGTGGACGCATTTTGACCAACGATAAAAAAGCCGCCAAATACCTCAACTCACCTGAAAGCGATATTTACCACAAAAGCAAAGTGCTTTACGGAATATTTCACGCCAAGCAATCCATTGCCAAAGAAGACAA
The DNA here is from genome assembly GCF_059864935.1 of Planktosalinus sp. Taxonomy (NCBI): domain Bacteria; kingdom Pseudomonadati; phylum Bacteroidota; class Flavobacteriia; order Flavobacteriales; family Flavobacteriaceae; genus Planktosalinus; species Planktosalinus sp. Next base: position 6,852 of record NZ_JCBCCK010000088.1, on the reverse strand, counting down.
TTGTTATCTGGTGGAAGGATATACTGACGTGATTCAGTTTGCCCAAAAGGGCATTCACAATGTGGTTTCTTCATCGGGCACGGCATTGACCGAAGACCAAATCAGGCTAATAAACAGGTTGACACCAAACATCACCTTACTGTTTGATGGCGATGAAGCCGGATTGCGCGCATCGCTGCGCGGTGTCGATTTGATTTTAGAACAGGGGATGAATGTAAAAATCTGCACCTTTCCTGAAGGAGAAGACCCAGATAGTTTTGCCAGAAAAAATTCACTGGAAGAACTCACCCTATACTTAGAAGAAAACGCCAAGGATTTTATCAGCTTTAAAGCCTCTGTACTTGTAAAGGACACCAAAAACGACCCCATAAAAAAAGCCGATACCATCAGGGAAATTGTTATGAGCATTTCAAAAATCCCGGATGTGATTAAAAGGGAAGTTTACATCAGGGAGTGTTCAAGAATCATGGATATTTCAGAAGAAGTGTTGTTTAACAGTGCGGCACAAATCATTTCCAAAAGAAATAAGGAGCAATCCAAAGCTACACATCAACAGCAGGAAAAACCCTTTGAGGTGGTCAACCAAGCAAGAACAGCTGAGAAAATTGACGTCAAGTTTCAGTTGGAATTAAAAATTCTTGAATTGTTGTTGCTTTATGGAAATGATACCATTACAACTGATGATATCATTATGAAAACCAACGAAGAAGGTGAGGTAATTTATGTGCCGGACAAAAGGGAAATGAATGTTCATGAAAAGGTTTTTCTGGACCTTCAGCAGGATGAGGTAGAGTTTACAAATCCAATTTTTCAGGAGCTTTATAATACGATTATTGAGAATTTTCAAAATGAGGCCCCATTAAACAGCGACACTTTTGTCGCAAAACTTGAGTTTGAAAAAGCCAAAATCATCACTGATATTTTTATGGAGGAAGAAAAATATGAGCTGCACAATTGGGAACGAAAGGATATTTATGTAAAAGGAAAAAAACAGTCTGCTTCTCAATTTTTAAATGAAACCATTTTACATCTCAGAAAACTTTTAATAGGCCGGCAAATCAACAGTATGGCTGAGGACATCAATCAAAAAGAGGATGAAGAAAAACAGGAGTTACTTCAAACCATACAGGAATATAAAAAACTGGAAGTGGTGCTTTCGCGAAAACTGGAAACGGTTGTGAGAAGGTTTGAATAAAAAAAGCGTTACTTAATTAAGCAACACTTTGATGTTTTGTTTGAACTTTAATAAACTGAAGTCTATAGTTCAGCTAAACTGAAACATTCTGGATTGGTGAATCAAATCAGCCAGATTATCTACTTTTAATTTTTTGAGCAATCGTGTTTTGTATGTGCTCACTGTTTTTTCATTGATTTCAAGTGCATTGGCAATGTCCTTGTTTCGTTTACCGTTTGAAAGTAGATTCAGTACTTCAATTTCCCTGGAGGAAAGTTTTTTATACCGACTCAAAATGCTGCTTTCACCAACGTTTCTGCTTGTAAAGGTGGTTGTTAAATCATCATTCAAATAGACACCGCCTTTTGCTACTTTCTTCAAAGCTTTGGTAAATAACTTTGTAGAAGCTGTTTTGGAAACATAAGCAGAAGCACCTGATTTAATCGAACGAAGGGCATAAATCTCTTCAGGATGACAAGAATAAATCAAGACCCTAAGTTCAGGAAATTCGGCTTTGATTGTCCTTAGAACAGTAATGCCATTAACCTGAGGCATATCAATTTCCATGATTAAAATATCAGGAAGTTGCTTCCGTAAGGATTTAAACATCTCCTCTCCGTTATTTACCTTGTCAATAATATTATAATCTGTATTTTTTTTAAGTAGGCAAGAAATTCCCTTACGGGTCATGGGGTGATGGTCTGCTATGATAATTGTTGTCATAATTGTGAGATTGACTTTTTGTTAGAATTTCATCACTTTTTTTTGTAGGAATCAAAAAATATTTTGTAAATAAATTACTACAAAAATCAAATGTATAAAATAAGGTCGTTGAACGTTTCACTTTTCGTTTAACTTCTTTAAAATTCGTTAAAATACATTACTATTTGAATTCTTGAGGTATTTTACAAACGGGAATTGGGTTTATTTTGTGTTGATTGATAGTGTTTAACCTTTTGTAAATAGTAAAAACTTCTTGTTTTCTTCCACTAAAGTCATTTGAAGTGGCTCCTTCTTCGTCCAATTTCATGGCCCACTCAAGTTCATCATAACTGGCACCCAATTGGTCTTCATCACTGCGGTTGTCACCAAAGAGTCCGTCTGTGGGTTTTGCCTTTAAAATGGACTCCTGTATTTGTAAGAACCGGCCAATTTTATAGACTTCACTTTTCATTAAATCTGCAATCGGACTTAAATCTACACCGCCGTCACCATATTTGGTAAAAAACCCCACACCAAAATCTTCCACTTTATTTCCTGTCCCGGCAACTAGGTATTTATGAAGTCCTGCAAAATAATACAGAGTGGTCATTCTCAATCGCGCCCGGGTATTGGCCAGTGACAAATCAAGATTCGGGCTGTTTTTTTCCACGGGAACCTGAGTTTTAAATGTTTCAAAAACCGGTGTCAAGTCAACTTCTACATCAGTGACATTGGTATATTTTTTCTTTAATGTTTCTATATGCTCTTTCCCTCTGTCCATCTGGCTTTTTGCCTGATGTATAGGCATCTCTACACACAAGGTTCTCAAACCTGTTTGTGCACATAGTGCAGATGTTACTGCACTGTCAATTCCCCCGCTTATTCCAATAACAAAACCTTCCATGCCGGCTTGCGTGGCATAGTCTTTCAGCCAGTTTACAATATGTTTAACAACTTTTTCTGTTTGCATTGTAGTTAAAGTATTTTAGTTAATCTTATTTTTGCAGCCTAATAAGGGTTAAATTTAGCACACGACAAAATTTGAAATAGCACTAATTAGTCGGAAAATCAGCTTTGCCCCAACCCGCCAAAGGCGGGAGCCTGATTTTCCTCGATTTCATCCGCCGACTGGCGGAAGGAGAAACAAATCGAGGAAAATCCTGCGAAATGGAATTTTATCGTGTACTGAGGCCATAAAGATAAAATTAATAGGTGATACTTTCGTTAAAACTATGCAAAGCAAACTTTTTTAAATATGAACCGTATTTTACCCTTTCTTTTTTTGGTTTTGATTTTCATTTATTCCTGTACATCCGAAAAAAAAGTAAAAGAGGAAGTTTTGGCAATTGACGTCAACGTTAAAATTGACCGCTTTGATGAGAAATTCGCAAAAGCAACACCCGAAAATCTAAAACAACTCAAAGAAACATATCCTTATTTATTCCCTGAACACTACCCTGATAGCATTTGGATTCAAAAATCACAAGACACGCTTCAAAAACAACTGGAGGAAGAAGTAGCCAATGTGTTTTCGGATTTTAGTGAGTTTGAAGATGAAATCACTTTGTTGTTTCAGCATTTGAAATACTATTTCCCCGAGTTTCGGGAGCCTGAAATTGTAACACTCATTTCAGATGTGGACTACAGAAACAAAGTGATTTATGCAGATAGCCTTGTTGTTGTTGGATTGGATAATTTTTTGGGAACCGACCACTTTTTTTATGCGGATATCCACAGATACATAGCCAAAAATATGATTCCCGGGCAATTAACACCTGAAATTGCCGAAGCCATTTCAGAACGGTATATTACGCCTCCCAAAAGCAGGACTTTTATGGAATTGATGGTCTATTACGGAAAAATAGCTTACCTGAAAGAACTGCTGATGCCGATTTATGACGAACACAGGGTTTTTGGTTATACAGAAGATGAACTAGATTGGGCAAAAGCCAATGAAATGGAAATATGGCGTTATTTTGTTGAAAGGGAATTGCTGTTTAGTACAGATCCTCAACTGGCTTCAAGGTTTATAAATATCGCGCCTTTCTCTAAGTTTTATCTCGAACTTGATAACGAGTCTCCCGGAAGTCTGGGGCAGTATATGGGCTGGCAAATTGTGCGTGCTTACGCAAAAAATAACGAAATTGATTTAAAGCAATTATTAACCCTTAGCGGGGAAGAAATTTATAAAAATTCAAGATTTAAACCCAGAAGATAATGAGCAAAACACACCAGTCCACTATTGAAATTGATGTTACCCTCGACGAAAATAAAATTCCCGAAAAACTATACTGGACGGCTGCAGACGGCGGAATCAACCATAAAGAGACCAAAGCATTAATGCTTTCGGTTTGGGACAGTGGCAACAAAGAATCTTTGCGTATTGACCTTTGGACCAAGGACATGCCCCTTGATGAAATGAAAATTTTTTTTCATCAAACCTTAACTGCAATGGCAGACACCTTTGAACGCGCTACCAACGATGAAAAAATGAGTGCAACGATGCGTGATTTCACAGAGTATTTTGCCGAAAAATTGGAGATTAAAAAATAACCCTTTTCACAAGGCAAGATGAGCAAATTAATTTTTATATACAACGCTGATTCCGGTAAGAAAAATGCCCTGATGGATACTTTTCACAAAGTTGTTAGCCCTCTAACATACAATTGCAGTTTATGTGACATCACTTATGGTGTTTTTACAGAAAATAAAACCTGGAAAAAGTTCAGGAAATCTGTTGACATTCCAATGGAGTTTCTACATCGGGATGAGTTTTTAAAACAGTATGCGTCAAAGTTTGGGGCAAAGTTTAACCTTCCGGTTGTCTTGATCGAAAATAAGGGTGAGTTGGAGCTGTTTGTGGCTTCAGATGAACTCACCCTTTTAAATAAACCCGAGGAACTGATTGCGTTAATTTTAGAAAGACACGCTCTTGTTCAGGGTTGACTGAATTATTTTACACTTTCCACTAAACGAATAAATTCTGCTTTATAACCGTCTGTATCATTATGGAGTCCCTCTCTGGCAAGCTTAAGTATTTCCTCACTCTCCTTATTGGAGACTAATTTTGAATCCCGAAGTTTTAGGCCAAACCAGGCTACTGCACTTGCAAACTTGAAATCTTTTGAGGCATTTTCAAATTTTACAGGATTTTTGGTAATGGGGTGAACCATTTCAATACTATTCTTTCCATCGGGTTTTTTATACCTGAATTTTACGGTCGCTAATTCGTCTGCATAATTATTGGACTTAGATGTGTTTTGAGTATATTTTAAATCTAAATCATTTTCATAAAACTCACTTTTTACACCCACAGGAATAATTTCATAAAAGGCTGTTACCGTGTGGCCACTTCCCAGTTCGCCGGCATCAATGGCATCATTTGTAAAATCCTCATTTCGCAATTTTCTGTTTTCATAACCAATCAAACGATAAGCCTGAACGTGTTTTGGGTTAAATTCAATTTGAATTTTTACATCTTTAGCGATCGTAAACATACTGCCTTTAAATTCTTTACTAAGAAAGCGGTTTGCTTCCTGAATGTTGTCGATATAGGCGTAATTTCCATTGCCTTTATTGGCCAATATTTCCATTTTGGAATCTTTATAATTTCCCATTCCATAACCCAAACACGTTAGAAAAACCCCGCTTTTACGTTTTTCCTCAATCAGCTTTTGCATTTCTTCATCAGAAGATCTTCCAATATTGAAGTCGCCATCAGTTGCCAGAATAATCCGGTTGTTCCCGCCTTTGATAAAGTTTTTTTCCGCCATTTGATAGGCCAATTCAAGACCGGCCCCTCCTGAGGTGCCTCCACTGGCGCGCAATCCGTCAATTACTTCAGTTATTTTTTCTTTTTCGGAAGCTTTGGTGGGCTCGAGCAATACACCCACATTATTGGCATAAAAGACTATGGAAACCATATCGTCTTCACGAAGTTCATCCAACAGTATTTTCATCGAACTTTTAACTAAGGGAAGTCTATTGGGAGCGTTCATAGAGCCGGAAACGTCAATTAAAAATACAAAGTTTGATTTTGGAAGGTTTTTTGTAGGGATGTCTTTTCCTTTTAAGCCAATTTTCAACAACTTGTGATTTGGATTCCAGGGAGCATCACTGTACTCTGTATTTATTGTGAATGGATGTTTTGATTTTGGCTGGGGATAATCATACTTAAAAAAGTTGATCATTTCTTCAATTCTAACGGCGTCTTTTGGCACTGTTTGTCCATTGTTTATAAACCTTCTGATGTTTGTGTAAGAAGCATTGTCCACATCTATTGAAAAGGTTGATACGGGATTGTAAGATGCGCCTTCAAAAGGATTTTCAATGAAGCCTGCGTAAGATTCCTGATCATTATCAGTATGGGTGATTTTTATGCCCGGGGCTTTTCCTGGAAGTAATCTTGAAGGGTTAGTAATTGTTCTTTCTGAAATGCTTTCCATATCTGATACAGTAACAGCATATCCGAGTGATCTTTTTTCTCTTTGAATGCCGACAGCAGTCACTACAACCTGGTTTAGTTCTTCACCCATTTCCAATTGTACATCGATTGTTGTATTTGAGCTTGTTACCTCTACTTCCTGAGATTCAAAACCTACATAGGAGAAAACTAAAGTTTGGCCCACACTGACGTTGAGTGAATATTTCCCGTCAAAATCAGTTTGAGTGCCTGTAGTTGTATTTTTAATTACTATGTTTACTCCGGGTAGAGGCAATCCCAAGTAATCAGTAACAGTGCCGGTAATTGTCTTAGTTGAAACCTTACTTTCAACTACTTTCTCTGCTATAACTGCGTTGAGGTTGGGGTCATTTTCTTTTTGTACCGAGATAGTTCTTTCTGAAATACCTTCTGATTCCAATTCTGAAACTGCTATGGCATTATAGAAGTCTTCTTGAGGTTGATCAGTTTCCCTTGTAATTTCAGTAACAACTTTCTTTTCTTTTTTTGTTTCTTCCTGTTCCATATCCTCTGG
>NZ_JCBCCK010000506.1:0-1696 GCF_059864935.1 Planktosalinus sp. | reverse complement strand
TTGCAATCATTTTTATGGTCGTTGGGGCCTTGGGTATGATTGCCGGTTTTCTAAACGCACCAAGCTCTAAAGAAGAAGTTAGAGAAATGCTGGCTCAACAAGAGGCTCATCACGGTCAAGTTGAAGAAGTCCATCACGATGAAGAGCAGGTGTACCATTTGTACCACCAATTGCAAAACAAACCTTGGTCTGCTGTTTATGTGGCTGCCTTTTTCTTCTTTATGATAGCTCTTGGTGTTTTGGCGTTTTATGCCATTCAACATGCATCACAGGCAGGATGGTCGCCGGTACTATACAGGGTGATGGAAGGCATCACCGGATATTTGTTGCCAGGTTCAATTATCATGTTTTTATTGCTTGTGCTTTCTGCTTTAGGTGTCAATCACATTTTCCATTGGATGGACGCCGCATTGTTTGATCCCGAAAGTGAAAAATATGATTTCATCGTTGCAAACAAAGCAGCGTGGCTCAACACTCCCGGATTTTTAATAAGGGCTGCCATATATTTGATTGGATGGAACCTGTACAGACATTACTCAAGAAAATATACCCTTAAACAAGACGAAGAAGGTGGAACTCACTGGTTTAAAAAGAACTTTAAGATTTCAGCCGGATTCCTGGTGTTCTTTATCGTTACCGAGTCTATGATGTCTTGGGACTGGATTATGACCTTTGACCCACACTGGTTCAGCACCCTGTTTGGCTGGTATGTATTTGCCGGAATGATGGTCTCTGCCATAACTGTAATTGCAATGGTTGCGGTGTATCTGAAATCTCAAGGTTATCTGGAATATGTAAACAACAGTCACATACACGATTTGGCTAAATATATGTTTGCGTTCAGTATATTCTGGACCTATCTGTGGTTTTCACAATTTATGCTGATTTGGTATGCAAATATCCCCGAAGAGGTGACCTATTTTGTTTCAAGAATTGAAGATTACAATTTGTTGTTCTTTGGAATGTTGGCACTTAATTTTGTATTTCCTTTGTTACTTTTAATGAACAGCGACTTTAAACGTGTCAACTGGTTGGTAATAGGAACAGGGATTATCATCTTAATTGGGCATTACATTGATGTTTATGTAATGGTTATGCCGGGAACTGTGGGTCAATCATGGCACATCGGATTACCTGAAATAGGAGCCTTATTATTCTTCTTTGGGTTATTTGTGTTTGTAGTTTTTAACTCCTTGACAAAAGCACCACTTTTAGCAAAAGGAAGTCCGTTCATTGAAGAAAGCAAACATTTTCATTATTAATTAAGAACTGTAAAGAACCAATATAAAAATGACAGGATTTTTAGTTATAGCCGTTTTAGTACTCTTTGCTGTAGCTGTATGGCAAATGAATAAAATATTTCAGTTGTCACAGGTCGGTAAAGGTGATGATTCTCAAATAGCAAATGATAAGGATAACAGCTTCAACGGAAAGATGATGCTTTATTTCCTCATTTTTTTCTATGTTTTCCTGGTTTACGGATTTTGGGAGTGGTCTAAAGTTTTATTGCCGGAGGCAGCTTCAGAGCACGGTAAAGACGTTGACCTTTTGATGCTCATTTCTATGGTCATCATTATGTTTGTTCTGGTGATTACCCAGTTTTTACTTCACTATTTTGCTTTCAAATACCGCGGAAAAAAAGGACAACGTGCTGTTTTCTTTGCAGACAATGACAAACTCGAATTTATTTGGACCA
>NZ_JCBCCK010000355.1:0-9336 GCF_059864935.1 Planktosalinus sp. | reverse complement strand
AGAGTTTATCCAAAATTTTGTGTTTTTGAAAAATAATTTCAAAATTCATAGGTTTAAAATAATGTGATTATAACCTATTTTGCGTGCTATTTTTCATTTATGGGAATAGGATAGCACGCAGATCCCGATAGCTATCGGGACGGATTAAGCGGATTTTCACAGATAAAAACTTAAATCGAACTCACGTTATTTATTAATCTGTCATAGCTATTTTAGGACTGGTCATTGTGTCTAATAAATAATTCATTCAAAACTTTCAAGAGTAGTATTATTCACCCTGGAGAGTAACTCTATCCTTAAACGTCTTGCTAAAAGGACAGTTGCATTTTATGAAGGCTTATTATGTGGTGCTGGCGCTGTCTGCTAGACGGATAGTGAAGCAGGGTGAAATAGAAAATTAAATATAAATCCTTACAATTTTGGAATTCAATTCCATAATTGTAAATTTACAGCATGATATTCAGAACCGCAACACAGGAATTAAAAGACCTGGCATTGACCTTTAAAGCCGTAGCTGTTATAGGTCCCCGGCAATCAGGCAAAACAACGCTGGTGCGTCATGTTTTTAAATCAAAACCCTATGTGAGTCTTGAAAACCCGGATACCCGTCTGTTTGCATCTGAAGACCCCAGGGGTTTTTTAAGCAATTACCCCCAAGGTGCCATACTTGACGAAATACAACGAGTACCCCAATTGTTTTCCTATCTGCAAGAAATTTTAGACACTAGCCCGCAAAAAGGGCTGTTTATACTCACCGGCTCCAATAATTTTTTACTTCAGGAAAATATATCACAAAGTTTGGCGGGCAGAATAGGCTATTTACAACTATTGCCGTTATCCATCAAAGAAATTGATAAGCGGGTTGATACTTTAGACACATTATTGTTCAAGGGGGGATATCCTGAACTGTATGACCAAAACATCCCGGTATCCAAGTGGTATGCAAATTACATTCGCACTTATTTAGAACGGGATGTAAGGATGATCAAGAATATTGGCAGTTTGTACACCTTTGAAAAGTTTTTGAGGCTATGTGCCGGTAGAACAGGACAATTGCTCAACATGAGTAGTCTGGCCGTTGAGGTGGGTGTAGACGTTAAAACAATAAGTGCATGGTTGGGGGTGCTGGAAATGAGTTTTGTAGTATTCCGGTTACAACCCTTTCATAAAAACTACAATAAACGCATTGTGAAAATGCCAAAACTTTATTTTTATGATGTGGGCTTAGTCATTGCCCTAATGGGAATAGAAGAACCGGGACAACTGCAAATACACCCTTTTAGGGGGGCTCTTTTTGAGAATTTGGTGATTTTGGAATTTTTAAAACAACGATTAAATTTAGGTAAAAAACCAACTATTTATTTTTGGCGTGATAATGTGGGGAATGAAATAGACCTTGTGCTTGAAACAGCAACTCAGGTTGTTCCTTTAGAAATAAAATCAGGACAGACCATCACTCAGGATTTTTTTAAAGGCTTGAATTATTGGAATAAAATTACAAACACTTCAGGTGGTTATGTAGTCTATGCCGGAAAAGAAACCAGAAAACAAAGCAATGGGATACAGTTGATACCTTATAATCACATTGAAATCGAAACTATATAGCATAGCTTTTGAATACAGTTTTATGATACTATCTAAATAATAAAACAGAACCATAAAACCATCCGCATGACCAATGCCCCACTACCTTTAAACGTCTTGCTAAAAGGACAGTGTACGCCCTGATATAGGTTGACCATTACTGATTCTTATTTCTTGATTATTATTTTGCTATCGGCTTCTTATGCAAATCAGCAACAAAAAACAAATAAGCAAATTTACCTGTCGAAGGCACGGCCTGTTCACCAAAGAAGGATCAACAAAGCTGTCAAAAAAAAGCAAGTCATTGCGCGTGCCCGCCAAAGGCTGGATCCGCCTGCGACGGAGAAACAAACTCATAAAACCAAACAGTATCAACCTTCAAACAACGCATTTGCATTTGCAACTTCAAATGCATGTATTGTATCATTAAGCATTTTTTAAGAAAACCACCCAAAATTTTTATAAAGTTGAATGACCAAAATAATAATAGTGGTATTTTAACATTCAAATTGAGAAGTATTGATACTTAGAAGTAATTTTTTATCTAAAATCAATCAAACCTTTTTTTGCCCCCAATTTATTCATGATAAAACTTAAGCGTATGGAAAATAACAATCTTGCCAAAATTATGATACTGGACTCTACTGCAGCTCATGGGCAGTACATCAGCAAAATGTTCCGGAAAGAATGTGTATTGATGACTTCAAACTTTAAGCCGCCCAAACTCAAAGCAGCCGATAAAAAGGCTACCTTGATTTATGTGCTAACTTTTTATGAAGAACTGGAAGAGTTGGAAAAGCTAACAAAAAATCACTTCCGCAACGTGGTGGTATGCTCTGAACGCATGGAAGGGTCACTCATCAGTTGCAGTAAACCCTTTGCCTATGTTTCTCTCAACAGCCTAAAAGACAAATGGATGGATGATTTGCTGCAAGCACTCCAGAATTTGAATGGAGATGCTGTGCTTCCTTGCTTCAGTACCGATCATGCGGCTTACAAAGTGCTCGCCCAAAATAACGGTGACAAATGATAGGCACCGGGTTTGATGTAAGTCAAAGTTAGAAGGGTAGTGGGAAGATCAATAACAATCCTCCTTCACCAACAAGATTACTTTACCCGCTTGCAGCGGAGAAGCAATCTCTTCTACCCAAGGAAAATCGATACTCAGCCCACCCGCCCTGCCTCCCGCTAAATGCATAGAAGGGCAAAAGCACACATCAACCCCACAAGAACTCTGAATAAATCTGTATTGTATTTTTTTGTAATTTGAATAAACAAATGATTAATTGAGATGAAAACAGCATTGCAAATAGATTTGACCTTTGACCAAATCCTTTCGATTGTAAAGCAACTTTCAAAGCAGCAAAAAGTGGAACTGACCAAAGAGTTGGAGAAAGAAGCAATTGACAGTAGACTATCCCGTTTATTAAAAACATTCAAGACCAATGAACTTGATTTAAAAACCATCACGGAAGAAACAGAAAGCGTAAGACAAGAAATGTATGACAAACAAAAGCGTTAAAGTCATTTTTGACACCAATGTTTGGATCAGTTTTTTGATTGGTAAACGGTTGTCAAAAATAATGCACTATATTTCCAATGGTGAGATTACAATTGTTACTACAGACCAATTGCTTTTTAGAAATTAAAATTGTAACCGCTCGAAAAAAACTCAAAAAATACTTCCCTAAAGAAAGCGTTATTGAACTCATTGATTTATTGGAGACCATTTCTGAAAAAGTCGAAATACAGCCTACACATTTTTTAAATAGGGATCCTAAAGACAATTTTCTGTTGGATCTGATCGATTTTTCCAAGGCTGATTATTTAGTAACCGGAGATAAAGACTTACTGGAACAAAACCCTTTTATGACGGCACAAATCTTAACACCTTCGGCATTTGAAAACCAAATGGAAAATTAATCATTAACCAACTTCATAAAACGGTCAATCCTATTTAGGACTCTACAAACCTTGAACCCCTACCACCAACAATCCACCCAATCCGTTAAAATATGCCACAACAACGCCAGCCCAATCACCCGGGTTTTATTAAAAAACAACATCCCGAAATAGATGGCAATGGCAATATAACTATGTAACAAATGAAACCCGATACTACAGCGGTTGGGGTCAAAAATGGGGTCGGCCAGCAGGTGGTCGAGGTCGATGGCCATGGCCAGTATAAAAATTAAATACACCCTCCATGGCCGGTCTTTAAAAAACAAAAAAGCAATCACCAGCGGAACCAGGAAATGCATACCGTAATGCACTATAAATTGCAAACTCATAGTATTTGGTTTTTCAAATAGGTGAGTGCCTGTGTTCCTTCATTAAACAGAAGGTCAATGACTGAGAGGTTGGGCAGAAATCCGTGGTGTTTTTCGTGTACTTGAATGTAAGGCTGTTGTTGAAATGTGGTTTTGTTTTTAGCAGAAGCCAACCCTCTGCAATCAACTACATCCTGTGGTGATTTGTCAAACACTTCAGTAAATTCAACAGGCATTTCCAGACGCAAAGCTTCTTTCAGGATTTCAAAGGTGTTTAGGTTATAATCCATCAGGAAAGTATAGGGTTTTTCGTAAAGTGGCGCAAAATCATCCTCATAAAACTCAAAAAACGGCGAAGTGCGGTAAGCAATCTGAATGGATTTCCAGTGCTCCCGCTGCCAGCGAAAGTCGTTTTCAATTTTAACGTCCTTGTACTTTTGATGCACCCGCTCACGCTCCCCACGCTTGCCTTTGGAAGTGTGCTTAATGGGAATATTCAGTAACAAAGGCCCCTCGGGAGTGGCAATATAAGTTCTGTTTCTGTAGGTTTGTTTCTGATAGTTGTCATGCTTTTCAAAAGTAAGCGCAGTCGCCCGCGCAATCACAGCAAACTGCTCAATAGAACCAAAATAAAGCGGATGAATTAAGATGTTCATAGGTTTGTCGTTTATTGTTTATGGTTCAATGCATTGCCTACCAAAGCTTTTTATCCTCCGAAGTTTCAGGCGCCTACGCTGTGCCACCGCTAAAGCTATTGCGACACGCGGTAAAGCTTCTGCGACAGCGTGCGAAGGGGGATAGCGAAGGTGGGTTCAAAGATTTTAATTCCATTTTTTTAGATATTGAGGTGTAATTCCGTCCAACCCGCACCCCCCGGCCCCCTAAAGGGGGGGACATCGCACACTCAACATTAAATAACTCACCAAATTATAACGTTTTCTTCAAGACTTAAGGTTATACCATTTTGTTTTCTCCGTGTAGCTCTGTGCCTCCTCTGTGAAACTCTGTGGTACAATTAAAGCCGGAAGTAAGTTCCAATCACCAAATCAAAAATCGTTAATCGTCAATCTTTAATCAACACCGTCTCCAACACACCCCAAACATTCCTTGCAATTACTTTTTGTCCTTCTGCAGTAGGGTGGATGCCGTCCGGTTGGTTCAATTCGGCCACACCGCCCACATCTTCCAAAAGGAATGGGATGAGCTTTAAATCGTTTTTCTCTGCCAGCTCAGGAAATATAGAACGGAATTCGCGGGTGTATGCAGCACCCATATTGGGCGGCATTTCCATACCGGCGATGATAATGGTGACGTTTTCGTTTTTAGATTTTACCTCATCGATAATGGTTTGCAAATTGTTTTTGGTTTCCTGAAGCGGCACGCCCCTGAGTCCGTCATTGGCACCCAATTCAAGCACAAACACATCAACGGGCTGATTGAGTACCCAGCTGAGCCTGTTTTTACCGCTTGCGGTGGTTTCACCACTCAACCCGGCATTGATCACTTCATAGTTGAGTTGCAACGAATCGATTTTCTGCTGAATCAGTGCAGGGTAAGCCTCTTCCAAATCCACACCCAATCCGGCGGTAAGGCTGGTGCCAAAAAAGAGGATGGTTTTTCTATCCGGATTTTTCCTGTTTTCGGTTTCCGTAATTTCGATTTTAGGGTCTGCAGCAGTTTGGTTTTCTTTCCCTTTTTCCCCACAGGAAACCAATAAAGTGTTCAACAAAATATAACAAAAGATTAACAACCTAGGCATCGCAATCGGGATTAAGAATTAAAATGAAATAACTAATTTGCCTCGTTTACAAAATTCGGGTAAATTCGGCGAGATGACAAAGATATTAAACATAAGTCAGCTTAAAAAAAGCTATGACAGTGGAAGCAAAAAAATAACTGTTCTGGAAGACATCACTTTTAGTGTCGAAAGCGGAATGAGCTTTTCCATTGTGGGTCCTTCCGGTAGTGGCAAGACCACCCTGTTGGGCTTGTGTGCCGGGCTTGATAAACCCGATTCGGGCAAGGTGGAGCTGTGTGGCGTGGATTTAAGCACCCTCAATGAAGATGGCCGTGCCGTGTTGCGCAACCGCAATGTGGGTTTTGTGTTTCAGGATTTTCAGTTGTTGCCTACGTTGACGGCTTTGGAAAACGTGATTGTGCCTCTCGAATTGCAAGGATTTAAAAATGCTGTTCAGGTAGGTATGGAACTCCTTGAAAAAGTGGGTTTGGCCGACCGTTATCATCATTACCCCTCACAACTTTCGGGTGGTGAGCAGCAACGTGTAGCTGTAGCCCGGGCATTTTCAAACAAGCCGGCAATTTTGTTTGCCGATGAACCCACCGGAAATCTCGATGCCGCTACCGGCGAAAAAATTATCGAGCTTCTGTTTCAACTGAACAAAGATCAAGGCACCACACTCATTATCGTCACTCACGATATGGAACTGGCAGCCAAAACACAGGCAATTATCCGTTTGAAAAGCGGTAAAATTGTTTCAGAAACCGGCGCGACCGTATGACAAAAACAACTTCAAAGCGCGCACGATTTGTATGGCTGCTAAAAATGGCACGCCGTGACGGTAAGGCAAGCGGAAAAAAGCTGTTTCTGTTTGTCTCCTCCATCATCCTGGGTATAGCGGCGGTGGTTTCGATTCAATCTTTTGGCGTAAGCCTTAAGGAAAACATCGGGTTGCAGTCCAAAGCCCTGATGGGAACCGATTATAAAATTGGCAGCAATGAAACACCCCGTGAGCGATTGCTTGAAATTGTCGATTCGCTGGGTGGTGCAGCTGCACGCGAAATCAGTTTTCCGTCCATGGTGGCCTTTCCTGACGAAAAAGGTTCCCGGCTTATTCAGGTGAGGGGCATCGAAGAAGGGTTTCCGTTTTACGGAGCCATTGAAACCGAACCGGCCATTGCTTCCGAAACTTATTACACCGATAACCAGGTGCTTCTCGACGCCACGGTAATGCTGCAAATGCAACTCAAACCGGGTGACACTATTAGCATTGGGGAACTTAAACTTCCTATAGCCGGTGCGTTGAAATCCATTCCGGGCAGCACGGCTTTTTTCAGTGCCGTTGCCCCAACACTGGTGATTCCTTATGAACTTATTGAAACCACGGGCTTGGTGCAATTTGGCAGCCGGGTGTCTTATGATTTTTACTTTTTAGCCGGTGACGAAGTGGATTTAGTGCAATTGCGCGACGATTTACGCCCTGTACTCAACAACGAAAATGCCTCCATACAAACGCATATTTCGGGCAGTGAGCGATTGGGAAGGCGGTATGACAACTTTGGCAAGTTCCTCAACCTCGTGGCGTTTATTGCGTTGTTGCTGGGTTGTGTGGGCATTGCCAGTGCCATTCATATTTACATCAAGGAAAAACTCCGCTCAGTGGCCATACTGAAATGTCTGGGTGCAAGCAAAAGACAAACCTTTTTGATTTACCTGATACAGGTAGCAGTGATAGGTTTATTAGCCGGCATTGCCGGAACGCTTATTGGTCTGGCGTTACAGCAACTTTTCCCATTGTTTTTAGGTGATTTACTGCCGGTGGATGTGCAACTTATCATTTCCGGTAGTGTAGTTTTAAACGGTATTCTGCTTGGTTTGTTGATGTCGGTTTTGTTTGCGCTCTACCCGTTGATGAGTACGCTCTACGTTTCGCCTTTGCAAACCCTGCGCATCAGTGAAACTGTACCGCGGCAATCCAGACTGGCGGGCCTGCTGGTGCTGGCACTTATTTTTGGTTTTATCTTTATGTTCTCCTACACTTTGTTGGAAAACACCCGATATGTTCTCTTTTTTATATTGGGACTGGTTGTGACTTTTTCCGTTTTAGCGGGAATGGCGCAACTGTTTATGAAGGCGGTAAAGACCTTTTTCCCGGTTGGCTGGGGATTTGCTTCCCGCCAGAGTTTACTGAACCTCTTCCGGCCGAATAACCAAACCTTGATATTGATACTTGCCATTGGAGTGGGTACTTTTTTAATCAGCACGCTTTACTTTACCAAGGATGTGCTGCTGGCGCAGGCTTCAGTGGAGGGCCAGGCAGAAACACCCAATATGATCCTGCTTGATGTGCAAAGCGCACAGCAGGAAGAGGTGGCAGCTACTGTTGTTGCCAATAATTTAAAAGTGTTGGAGAATATGCCAATAGTCACTATGCGCTTGCATGCCATCAACGACAAAACAGTGAACGAAATGCGCCGTGACAGTGTGCTGAAAGTAGCCCGGTGGATCTTGAACCACGAGTTCAGGGTGTCTTACCGCAACGCACTTACCGATGCCGAGACCATTCAAAAAGGGGAGTGGGAGACCCGGGTTGTTGAAGGACAACCCATACCCATTTCCATCAGTGACAACCTGGTGCGGGATGCCGGTCTCAATGTGGGCGACGATGTGTATTTTAATGTACAGGGTGTGATCATGCACACCCGCGTGAGCAGTGTGCGACTGGTGGACTGGAGCCGGATGCAGATGAATTTTATGGTGTTGTTTCCCGAAGGGGTGCTGGAAAATGCACCGCAATTTCGTGTGATCACTGCACAAACTCCCGATGAAGCTGCTTCAGCAAAACTCCAGCAACAACTCGTTCAGAAATTCCCAAACATCACCATCATCGATATCAGGCAGGTGCTGACAGTGCTTGAGGATTTGCTTTCAAAAATATCCTGGCTCATCAATTTTATGGCGTTTTTCAGTATCCTCACCGGATTTATTGTTTTAACGGGTGCGGTGAAAAACAGCAAATACCAACGCATCCGGGAAAGTGTATTATTGCGCACCTTGGGAGCAACAAGCCGGCAGATTTTAAAAATTACCGTTTTGGAATACCTCTACCTTGGAGTGTTGGGTGCACTAACAGGAATCCTGCTCTCTCTGGGCGGAAGCCAGTTGTTGGCCTGGCTGGTGTTTGACACGCCTTTTGTGCCTTCGCTTGTGCCGTTTTTAATCCTGTTTCCGGGCATAACCTTGCTTGTTGTACTTGTGGGATTAAGCAACAGTATTTCAGTGATTAAAAGCTCACCGTTGGAGGTGTTGCGAAGTGAAAGTAGGTAGTGAGAAATAAAAAACATTCTTTGCGTCTTGGCGTCTTTGCGAGAAAATAATAATGTGTCTCTCGCTAAGCCGCAAAGTCGCTAAGTTTTTGAGAGGTGAGAGGTTTTATTTAGTGTTCAGTGTTCAGTGGCAGTGGGCAGGTTGAGCATGCCTGAATATTGACTAAGCCTAAAATAGGTTGCCTTTTTTCTAAACCTCTCTTAAATCCTAAGTCTTGCAGTCTTAAGTACACTAAATAACCATTAACTATTCAATATCCTTAATCACCCGGTCAGCTTTTTGGACGATTTCTTTGACGACCTGGTCAATTTCATTGGAGGCAATTAAAATGTGGTCAAGCATATGTTCTTTTTCTTCAACGCTTAAATGCTCACTTTTTAGTACATCGATGATACTCATTAATCGGGATAGGGGAGC
>NZ_JCBCCK010000075.1:0-11247 GCF_059864935.1 Planktosalinus sp. | reverse complement strand
ATTGATGATCCACAAATCTTCTTGGCCCCTTCCGTCTTCCCGCTTGCTGTGACCTTCCAGTGAAATGGAATGACCGCCGAGGATAAACCCACCATCTTGTATCAAATCAATGCTTTTTAAAACATCGTTACCGTTGCCCCCAAAGCTTTTTTGCCAATCCAAATCCCCCTTTTCGTCCATTTTCCATATCCAGTAATCAAGGCCATAAATATTATCAGCCATCTTGCTGCCTGATTTGCCGGAGATGGAACTGCCCACTAATATAAAACCATAATCAGCTGTGGGTTTGGCATCAAAAAGGTATTCGGCTTTGATGCCCCCATAGGATTTTTCCCAAAGGATGTCTTGGGAATATAACTAGCCAAAAACAAAAAATATAAATGTTAAGGGTAAAACCCTTTTGAAGTGGAATGTGTACATGGTTGGTTAGTTTTGAAAGCGGAAAATACTTAATGAACTCGTTTAACCACCAAGTAAAAGGCAGGGGACCATTACTAAATATGGGCAGGGAACCCTTAGTATTAATTTTAATTTCACTATCAAAGGCCCCTCACAAATTATCATTTGTTTTGTAACAAATGTAACTGTCGGGAAATTGCCTGCGCAGTATTTTTGCTTGGAAATTAAAAGACCATTGAGGTATTCTCATTAACATTTATTTAACCCTAAGCACTTAACAGCTATGATACAAACCCTCAAAAACCTGTTTGGACTTGGCCCAAAAACCGATTACAAAGTACTACTTCAACAAGGAGTTGAAATTATTGATGTAAGGACAAAAGGCGAATTTGTTTCCGGCCATATCAAAGGTTCAAAAAATATACCGCTAAACACTATAAACAGCAACCTAAATTATTTTAAAGACAAAGAGAAGCATTATATCTTATGCTGTGCTTCCGGCATGAGAAGCGGGACGGCACAAAGCCTTTTAAAGTCCAAAGGTTTCACTAATGTACATAATGGCGGCGGTTGGCAATCGCTTCAAAACAAAATAAAGTGATAAATAATTTATTAAAAGGCTGGACAGCTCTAAGAATTATCTATCTACTGATTGGCCTGGTTCTTATAATTCATACAATTATGGATCGTCAGATTATTGGCGTGTTTCTGGGTCTTTACATTTTTTTAATGGGACTTTTTGGATTTGGATGTGCCGGAGGAAACTGTGCTGTCGAACAAAACAAAAAGTGACATTATTTTTTTTTCAGATAGTTTGAATCCTGTAATTTTAAAAGAAAAATGTTTGGACTTTTTAAAAAGAAAAGCCCTGAAGAAAAATTTCAGGAAAAGTATCAAAAACTACTAAAGCAATCCTTTGAACTTTCAAAAACCAATAGATAGGCAATTGATAAAAAACAAGCTGAAGCACAGGAAGTTTTAATACAAATAGAAGCTATAAAAAAATAAAACCCCGCAGATTTATTAAGCCTGCGGGAATTTTATTTGAGAGCAGGCCTGTAAGCCGGGTTCTGTCTCATCCTCCGAAGCCTTTTATCCTCCGAAGCTTTTAAAGCGAAGGAGGGTGGCGAAGGAGGATAAGCCTTATCATTTATCTGGCCACAACATTACTGTTGTGGTCTATCTGCCTACCCTCCGGTATTGGGCGAGTAGCCCTCAAGCACCGGTTTACATGGCATTTCACCGCATAGAGTTTACCTGATTTCACTACAGCATTACCTGTACATTCTTTCTGTTGCACTAGTCCTTTCCCCGCTTGTGGCGGGAACGACGGGCGTTACCCGCTATGCTACTCTGTGGTGCCCGGACTTTCCTCCCTGAAATAAATCTCAGGGCGATAAGGCGGCCTGCGGTGCAAAGTTACAACTAAGTTGTTAATATCTCTTCAGAAAATATATTTGACAAATTCCTCAAAAATTAATTCAATATGTATATTTGTAAAGACTACTATTTCTATGGAACATTTCATTGTATCAGCCCGAAAATACCGCCCGACAACCTTTAAAAGTGTTGTAGGCCAACAGGCCATTACCAACACTCTTGAAAATGCCATAGAAAACAACCACCTTGCCCAGGCTTTACTTTTTACCGGTCCGCGTGGTGTGGGAAAAACTACTTGTGCACGAATTCTTGCAAAAAGAATCAACCAAAAAGCAATCGAAGACCCCAACGAAGATTTTGCCTTTAATATTTTTGAACTGGATGCCGCTTCAAACAATTCTGTTGATGACATCAGAAGCCTCACAGATCAAGTTCGTATTCCTCCTCAGACCGGAAATTACAAGGTCTATATTATCGATGAGGTGCATATGCTTTCACAATCGGCATTTAATGCATTTTTAAAAACGTTGGAAGAACCGCCAAAACACGCCATTTTTATTCTGGCCACTACCGAAAAACACAAAATTATCCCAACCATTCTTTCCCGTTGTCAGATTTTCGACTTTAAAAGAATTACGGTTTCCGATATAAAAAATCACCTGGCTGAAATTGCCCAGGCTGAAGGCATTCAGGCAGAAGACGATGCCCTTCAAATCATTGCCCAAAAAGCTGACGGTGCTTTAAGGGACGCACTTTCTATTTTTGACCGTGTGGTAAGTTTTTCCGGAAACAATCTCCCACGTTTGGCAGTTACTGAAAACCTGAATGTGCTGGATTACACTACTTATTTTGAAACTACAGACTTCATTTTAAACAATGATATTCCGGGTGCTTTGGTTTTGTTTGACGATATTTTGGCAAAAGGTTTTGATGGTCACCAGTTTGTTTCAGGTCTGGCATCCCATTTTAGGGATTTGTTGGTTTCTAAGCACTCTTCCACTATTGCTTTGCTTGAAGTTGGTGAACAAATCAAGACAAAATACTTTGAGCAATCCCATAAAAGTTCAAACGGATTTTTATTACGGGCCATCGAAATTGCAAACGATTGTGACCTGAAATACAAATCGAGTAAAAACCAGCGACTTTTGGTTGAATTGTGCTTAATGCAGCTTGCATCCATCAATGCTGTTGATGAAAAAAAAAAGATTCAACCCTACATCCAGCCCCCACAACCTAAAGTAAACGAACCCCAAGCTGTTGTCTCCGAAAAAGTTGAAGTTAAGAATGAACCTAAGCCCTATCCCATTCCCGAAAATGGCAACGTTCTTCAAAAATCTGAAGAAGTAAAAGTGGCTGAAGCCGAAGAACCAATCAAACCTGAAACGCAACCGGAAGTACAACCTGAACCAAATCGAAAAACTGTTCCTGAACAGAATGCAGAACGCATATCTGCACTTTCGCTGAAAAGCATTCAACAAAAAAGACAACTTGAACAGCAATCGAAAAACAAAACAAAAGTCACAGAAAAACTTCCTGAAGATGCCTTTTCGGAAACTGACCTTCAAACTGCCTGGCACGAGTATGCCAAAGTACTCCAGCACAAAGGTGAGCGCATTATTGCGTCACATCTGGATATGGTGCTTCCAACAGCAGAAAATAATGTCGTTCAGGTCACATATCCCAACGAGAGTATAAAAATCGAACTCGAAAGAGCGCAACAATCTTTACTGAATTTCCTTTCCAAAAAGTTGAATAACTATTCGCTTTCACTACAAATTGATGTGAATGAAAACGAACAACGCAACTATGTTTACACTCCAAAAGAGAGGTTTGATAAACTCAGGGAGAAATACCCTATTATGGACAAGATTAAAAAAACATTTGATTTGGACATTTAAAAAACAACACATGTTAGGTTTAAAACTTCCCACCGACCCGCGATGGGTCAGGATTGTTGAAAAAAACATAGAAGAAATACTCACCGACCACGCTTATTGTGAACAAAAAGCTGCATCAACAGCAATTTCATTGATTGTTTCTTTTCCTGAATACCCTGAACTCGTTGAAGAAATGGTAGCGTTGGTCAAAGAGGAAATCAGTCATTTTAAAATGGTTCATGACAGAATTCTGGCAAGAGGCTGGACTTTGGGCAGGGACCGGAAGGATGAATATGTCATCGCACTGCATAAGTTTTTTCCCAAAGGTGGCAGCAGAACCACACAATTGGTTCACAGGTTGCTTTATGCCGCGCTCATTGAGGCCAGAAGTTGTGAACGTTTCAGGTTGCTTTCCGAAGAAATTGACGATGCAGAACTAAGGGATTTTTATAGAAAACTGATGGTTTCCGAAGCCAATCATTACACCATGTTTTTAGGATTTGCCAGACAATATGGCAATCTGGATGAAGTCAATAAAAAATGGCAGGGTTTACTGGCTTATGAGGCCGAAATCATGAAAAACCTGGGCAATACCGAACGCATTCACGGGTAAAGAATTCTTATGTCAAAATCAACATGGATGTATCTTTTGATGGTTGTTGCGGCTGCTGTCACTGTATATGGCTTGATTACCGGTAAATTTCTCTTTTTACTGATTTTATTGCCACTTGGATTGTTTTGGCGAAAAAAAGGGAAATAATTTAAGTGTTTACTTCCATTTGGCTGGCCAGTTCTTCCCGGTACAGGCTTTTTACAATACCATCTGACAGACCGATTTTTGGTACATAAATTTTTCGGGCACGGCTCCATTTCATTGCAGAAAGGTAAATGCGTGTTGCATGAATGATCACATCTGCCCTATCCGGGTTCATATCCATTTCCACTACCCGATCTTCATAAGAATAGTTTCTGATGAGTTCATAATAATTAGAGAGGTAAATGTATGAAAGCGATTTGCCCATAAGTTTTCCGCTTTGCTTAAAAATACTATTGATATTTCCTCCGGAGCCTATAAGCGCTATTTTTTCGTAATTTTTAGTTTCTTTTTTTATCCATTCTTCCACTTCGTTCCAGATGGTGTCTGTAACCATATTGTTAAGCAAGCGCACTGTCCCCAAATTGAAAGACTTTGAAGTAATGGTTTTACCGTTGGAAAAAATGGTGAATTCGGTGCTTCCACCACCTACATCCACATAGAGAAACGTTTTGTCAACCATAATTAAATCCCTGATGTCAGTAGAAGCAATAATTGCAGCCTCATCATTACCGTCAATGATTTGAATATTGATGCCGGATTCTTTTTCTACCTTCCGGGCTATTGCTAAGCCATTGTTTGCCTCACGCATAGCCGAAGTGGCGCAAGCCCTGTATTTAACCACCTTATGAGAGTTCATCAATAACTTGAAAGCTTTCATAGTGTCGATCAGTCTGGAAGTATTTTCATAAGAAATTTTATTGGTCTGAAACACTTCTTCCCCTAAACGGATCGGCACCCGGACCAGCGAAGTTTTCTTGAATATGGTTTCTTGGCCTTCACGTTCAATAATGGTTGTAATGAGCAACCTTACTGCGTTTGATCCGATATCTATGGCGCCATATTTTTGAATCTTCATTCTAAAATTGTTATATTTTAATCTCTAATTTATTCAAATAGTAATTGTAAGTTTCATTTTGCGAACGGAAAGGAGGCAAATCGTTTTTTCTGTATGCATTGTCGTGTTTTGCCGAAATAATCCGTGCCTTAACATTGTCTTTCCAGCAAATATCAAATGTATCCTGAAGTTCCTTTTGTATGTCCTTGTCGTAAATGGGGCAGGTAATTTCCACACGGGTATCAAGGTTTCTGCTCATAAAATCAGCTGAAGAAATATAATATTTGGGCTGGCCTCCATTCTCAAAAATAAACAATCGCGGGTGCTCCAAAAATTTATCGATAATGCTGAGAACTTCAATGTTTTCACTTAAACCGGGCACTCCGGGTATCAAACTGCAAATGCCACGAACAATCATTTTTATTTTCACACCGGCATTTCCTGCCTCATAAAGCTTATCAATCATTGCAAGGTCTGAAAGGCTGTTTAACTTCAATTGGATGCCGTTGGGATTTCCGTTTCTGGCATTTTCAATTTCGGTATTGATCATTGAATAAATGGCATTGCGGGTGTAGTGGGGAGAAACGATTAAGTGCCTGTATTTTTTTACTTTGTAATTGATTTGGAAAAAATCAAATACCTTGTTGACTTCTTTCAGGATTTTCTGGCTTGCGGTAAACAGAGTATAATCTGTATAGATTTTGGCAGTAGATTCATTGAAATTTCCTGTGCTGATAAACCCATAACGCACTACTTTTCCTTTTTCAACACGGTCGATGACACAGGCTTTGCAATGCACTTTCAATCCGGGTACCCCAAAAATCACACGCACTCCTTCAAACTGCATCTGCTCGGCATATTTAATGTTGGCTTCCTCGTCAAACCTTGCCTGAAGCTCAATTTGTACGGTTACATCCTTACCGTTCTTTTTGGCGTTGATGATTGAACTGGCAATATTTGAAATTTCTGCGAGTCGATAAATGGTGATTTTAATACTTTTTACCTTGGGGTCTATGGCGGCTTCCCGTAAAAACTTTATCAAATAAGCAAACGATTGATAGGGGGCATAAAGCAAAAAGTCTTTTTTAGCAATTTTTTCGAGCACACTCCCCTGTAATACTAAACCGGGAACGGGAAGTGGTTGATTTTTCTCATAAAATAAATGTTTTAAACCCACATCGGGAAAATTCATATAATCTCTTCTATTGTGATAACGCCCCCCGGGAATGAGGCTGTCTGTCTCCTCTATTCCCATTTTTTTGAGGAGAAATTCAAGCGTGTCTTTGTCTATTTCTTTATCATAAACAAATCTTACTGGATCACCAATGCGGCGATCTTTTACGCTTTCAGATAGCTTCTCAAGGAAACTTTTACTTAAATCACTGTCAATATCTAACTCTGCATCGCGTGTGATTTTAATCATATTGGCTTGCAAGCTTTCATAATTAAAAATATTAAAAATAAAGTGCAGGCAATGCCGTATCAAATCATCTAAAAGTATGATATAATGGTTACTATCTTTTTGAGGGAGTTCTATAAATCTGTCTATAGATTTTGGTAATTCTATGAGTGTATAAACTTTATCTGTTGTAAAAACATCATCGTCTGGCTTCATGCACATTTTTACGATAAGGTAAGCCGCACTGTCTTTTAATAGTGGAAATTCATCTACTTCATTGAGAACTATGGTCATTAATGCCGGCCTCACTTTTTGCGCAAAAAAGTCTTTGATATACTCACTTTGATCTGGCGTTATTTCTGTTTCATCAATGACAAATACACCCTGTGCCCTTAATTCTGTTTGAATTTTGTTAAGAATTTTAAGACTTTCAGATTGTTGAGCAATTACAATGTTTGTTATTTGTTCTAAAAGATCTTTGGCTTTCACGCCTCCCAATTCACTTTTTCCCGTTTTACCGGCTAGATCGATTCGTTTGATCGTGGCATATCGCACTTTAAAAAACTCATCAAGATTGTTTGAGAAAATACCGAGAAAACGCAAACGTTCAATCAATGGAACTGAAGTATCTTCTGCTTCTTGCAAAACTCTGGCATTGAATTGCAACCAACTCAATTCTCTGTTTATGTAAGGGTTTTGATTTTTTGTCATTATTTTAAATGTTTTGGAAAAACCATGGCTTTGGTATTTCCTTGAAACAATCCTTTCCAACTGTCGGTATCAAAGTCTATTTGAACAAATCCGCAGGTGGGTAAATTGTCGATGTATTCATTCCCCAGTTTGTTGACGATGTGCGTGAGTCCGTAGTTGTGTCCGAAAACCATCAGAATATTGACCGTATCCGGTGTGTTTTCTATGGCATTTATAACTCCTTTTCCCGAAAAATCATACATTTCATGGTCAATGATAAATTTATCATCCGGCAAGGCAAATGCTTTTTTAAACTCCAATGCTGTTGTCAATGCCCTATTGGCGTCACTGGTTTTAATGAGGTCGGGCTTTTTAAAGTTGGCCGCCGCATAGTTTGACACTAAAACGATGTCCAGTTTGCCACGCCCATTGAGCGGGCGTCTGTGGTCATCCACATTTTCTTCCCAGGAAGACTTGGCGTGTCTTGTGATGTACAGTGTTTTCATCCTCTGCTTTACCCTCTCCATACTTCGACTCCGCTCAGTACTCGGAGAGGGAATTTATTAGTTATATTATGGTGCTAATCGTTCAATTTTCCAGTCAAAATCTTCGGTGAGCGTATATCTGATCCTGTCATGCAACCTGTTGGGCCTGCCCTGCCAAAATTCCATGGATATTGGTCGGACCAAAAACCCTCCCCAACTTTTCGGCCGGGGAACTTCGGTGTTTTCATATTTTTTTTCGAGTGTTGCCAATTTGTTTTCTAAAATTTCGCGTGAAGCGACTACCTCACTTTGGTCAGAAACCACGGCTCCCAACTGGCTTCCCTTGGGACGCGACTGAAAATAATTGTCAGAATCCATTTCTGAAGTTTTTTCAGCGATGCCTTTTATGATGACCTGACGCTCAAGTGTGGGCCAGAAAAACGACAAACACACTTTGGGGTGTGCTATGATGGATTTTCCTTTTTCGCTGTCATAATTGGTGTAAAACACAAACCCGTCTTCATTGTATTTTTTCAACAAAACCATCCTGTTTTTTGGGAAACCGTCAGTTCCCAAAGAAGCTACTGCCATAGCATTTGGCTCGTCAGCCCCGCCGTGTTCCACTGCCTCATAAAACCACGACCTGAACTGCTGCAAAGGGTTTGCATCAATGGTGGATTCAAGAAGTTCTTTCTTTTCGTAAGCTTTTCGAAAATTGCTTAAATCGTTTTGCATACTACGGATTTGGAGTGCAATTTACGTGTTTTTAAAAGAAATTAAAACAGGCTGCTGTGAAGAAACACTTAAATTTCAAAAGAAAAGCCCTGAAAAACCAAACGAAAGTTATAATCAGCGTCAATCTGTGTAATCTGCGGGAGAAACAGCCGAATATTGGCCCGCAGATTGCGCGGATTTTCGCAGAGCACTCAACTTAAAATTGTTTTAAAAAAAGACAAACAGTATTTATTCAAAAGAAGCCTGCTGTAAAATGAAAGCTCTTTAAATTTCAAATACTTTGAAATCGTCGGCCAGAAATGTGTTTTCAAACACGGGTCGTGCTTCATCCAAAAAGCGGTTTAGGTTGTCATAGCGTGTGGAGAAATGTCCTAAAATCAATTGCCCCACTCCGGCATCACGGGCAATGGTTGCGGCTTGTTTAGCCGAGCTATGCTTGGTTTTTTCACACAGGTGCAGGTGTTCATCCAAAAAAGTGGACTCATGATACAAAGCAGAAACCCCTTGAATTTGCGGAACAATTTCAGGTTTATAAACCGTGTCACTGCAAAAAGCATAGCTTTTGGGTGGATCAGGCGGAAAGGTGACGCTTTCGTTTGGAATGAGTTTTCCTTTCAAGTTGGTCACATCTGCACCGGCTTTCAATTTTCTGAAATAGCTGTTGTCAATTTTTGCGGCAACGGCAGCTTCCAGATTGAGTTTGCGCTGGCCAAGTTTTTCTTTGAATAAAAACCCATTTGCATACACCCGATGATCTAACGGTATGTTATGCACTTCCACCTTTTCATCCTCAAAAAGGAGTTGTGGGGTTTTTGAATCGAGTTCGTGAAAAATCAAGTTGTAATTGGTCCACGCTTTGCCCAGCTTGAGTTGCAGGGTGATGATTTCCTTGATGCCTTTTGGACCGTAAATGTTTAAATCGGCTTCACGGCCTAACAGGGTAAATGTGGAAATCAGCCCAATCAACCCATAAAAATGATCGCCGTGCAGGTGGGAAATAAAAATGTGTTTGACCCGGGCGAATTTCACCTTAGACTTTCTCAATGCCACTTGAGTGCCTTCGCCACAGTCAATCAAAAACAGATGCCCTCTCACATCAAGCAACTGTGACGTGGGATTGTGAAAGGTTTTTGGCGTGGCGGAATAGCAACCGAGGATGGTTAAAGTCATTGTTGGAATTTTGATAAATAGTGAACTGAATATAAAATCATTTAGTTTTGTTTAATGAAACATTTTATCAACGATTCGGATAATTTTCAGGATTCTGTGAGGTATGAAAAACTGAATAAATATAAACTATCTTTTCAGATTCTTCTATAGAAAAAAACATCAAAAATGGGAATTTTTTAAAAGGTATCCCTCTTAGGTTTTTGTATTTTAATTGATAAAAAGGGGTTTTTTCTAAACTTTGGTAAACATCTTCCAAATCACTGTTAAATGCTTTTAAGACATTTATAGAAATTTTGTTGTAGTAGTCAAAAGCATCAATGAGTTCCTGTTGTGCTCTTGGTAATATTACAAGCTTATAACCCATAAGTTTTACGGAGTTTCTCTAAATTTTCTCTTGCTGAAACAAACTCGTTTTTCTCAGACTCTAAGCGCTCATCAAGGGTTTTTATTTGTGCGTCAGAAAGTTCAAATTCCTGACTCTGATTTTTTTCATATTCTGCACCAATCATTTCCAAAAACTCTTGAAAAAATGACTGTTTGTTTTCTGGGACATTTACTTTATAGGAAACCATCTTAATGAAAATTAATGCGTTGCATTACAAAGCTACACTTTTTTTTGGAGAAGGGCTGGTTAGTGATTTATTAAATTTAAAAAAATAAACATCAAAAATAGGATAAAAAAAACCTTGATAGGTAGATGCGATGCTACTCGCGGCAAAACATGGTATTTAATAGACTTTTTAATTTTTGAATCTACAAATTATACTCTTATGGTTTAATAATTATAGCCTTATCAACGGCTTCCGCCATACTCAATAAATAAATACATTAAAAAAAGAGGAGACAAATATGATATTAAAAAATAAAAGTAAGTAAATACTTTAAACCTTAATGCTAACTTTAGGTTTTTCCTTAAAATAATTTCTTTTCTATTATTAATTTGATATATATAAAAATTAAATACATAAACAATGATCGCTATTAATAAAAAAAATCGGGGTAAAATAGAAAAATCAATTCTGAATAGGTAGAAAAAACAAATCACTATGAAAAATAAGTTTCCTGTTTGTGCAGCTGAAATGACAATCATTGGGAAAACTTGTGGAGAAGAGTCAGATTTATTATACTTTCCTGAATTATAAAAATAAAGGAAAAGTTTGTCATAAAAATTAATAAGTTCATTCATACTCTTAAAAATGCATATTTACAATTTTACATAAATTGTTAATAAAGCTCCTAAAAAATATATTCTCAATTAATTTAAGTTTTTTTAAGGTAAACTACAATTTTCTAATTTTTATCAAAACCCCAAATCCCGTTCAATTTCTTCCAATTCAATAACATCTTCGGCTTCCGGTAGTGTGGGTACTACGATCAATTCTTCAGGGATGACATCGGGGTCGATGGAATCGTTGATAATCACAAATGATTTTTTGGTTGCGCGGTGTTTGTTGGATACA
>NZ_JCBCCK010000073.1:0-2946 GCF_059864935.1 Planktosalinus sp. | reverse complement strand
CTTAATTTGAACCATTAAGGCATTAAGAAATATTAAGGGATTTAAGCTTAACTAACCTTAATTCCTTAATGTTTAAAACCTTTGCGACCTTGGCGACTTTGCGGTTAAATAAAGCTGATATATATTTTATCGCAGAGACGCAGAGAACGCTGAGTTTCTTTGTGAAACTTAGTGGCAGAAAAAAGTTCATTAACACTAAGTGATCAACCTATATCAGGGACGTACAACGTACAGACGAAAGTCTTAATACTTTGTACTTTATACTTAATACTTTTTTTATCTTTAAAACCTCAACCAACAAACCCAACCCATGAAAAAGCTTTTTCTACTCCCTGTTTTACTTTTGTTTCTGCTTTCCTGCGGAAGCAAAGACCCCAGAATATTAAGTACGTCCACAAACCCTGTGGGTAAATCAACCGATTACATTCCCTTTTTTGATGTCAAAGACTATGCACCAAAGTCAAATTATGGACTTTCAGAGAAAAACCCGGTCAAAGTGGGTGGAGTAAAAGAGCAGGAGGGACCCATCAATCAGCGAAGGTATCTTTCCTCATTGGCAGGACCCAATGGCGAGGTGTTGACTTTTCACCGTCGTGGAAGCTGCTGTCCCTATCCCAGCGATAATGCCTTTGGAACACACGCACTTCTTGATGTGTATGAAGTTAGCTATGAAGGATTGAAAAAACCTATTTTAATCTACATTTCACTTTACGATTATGAAACGCTCTACATCCCCAAAGGGTTTACAAAGGCAAGGTAGTTAGTAATATAAAGAGATTGTCTAAAAAAGAAGTTATCTAAAGAATGCCACTAAACTCTATAAGTCACCAGAAAGCACATAGCATTAATTAATAAAGAGTTGATCCTTAGTGAAACTTTGTGCCTTAGTGCCTTTGTGGCTATTCACGACACTTTAAAGTTAGCTTTTTTATTATTTAAATCACTAAACTCTTATTTACGTCTCAAAACCTTCAGGGTAGCTTTAATAATCGCTTCAGCGTTCAAGCCATATTTTTCCATCAGTTGTGCCGGTGTGCCTGATTCTCCAAAAGTATCCTGAGTTGCGACAAATTCCTGGGGTGTTGGGTGGTTTTCAGCCAATACACGGGCAACACTTTCGCCAAGACCACCCAGATAGTTGTGTTCTTCAGCAGTGACAATGCAACCGGTTTTCTTCACAGATTTGATTATCGCCTTATTATCCAATGGTTTTATGGTGTGGATATTGATGACTTCGGCACTGATGCCTTGTTTCTCAAGAGTTTCAGCAGCAAGAATGGCCTCCCAAACCAAATGTCCGGTGGCGACTATCGTAACATCTGTTCCTTCAATTAAATGTACAGCTTTTCCAATTTCAAAAGTCTGATCTTCCGGAGTAAAATTGGCAACACTGGGCCTTCCAAAACGCAAATAAACCGGTCCGTGATGTTCAGCAATAGCGAGTGTGGCTGCTTTAGTTTGGTTATAATCACAGGTATTGATTACGGTCATCCCGGGAAGCATTTTCATCAACCCGATGTCTTCAAGAATCTGGTGGGTAGCACCATCTTCACCCAGGGTCACGCCGGCATGTGAGGCACATATTTTTACGTTTTTTCCACTGTAGGCAATGCTTTGCCTAATTTGATCATAGACCCTTCCTGTGGAAAAGTTGGCAAAAGTTCCGGTAAACGGAATTTTTCCTCCAATGGTCAAGCCTGCCGCAATGCCCATCATATTGGCTTCTGCAATACCAATTTGAAAAAAGCGCTCAGGGTGATTGGCCTGAAACTCATCCATTTTCAACGATCCGGTTAAATCTGCACAAAGGGCAACAACATTGGGGTTGGTTTTACCTAACTCGGTCATTCCTGCTCCAAATCCGCTACGGGTGTCTTTATTTCCTGTGTTTGTGAATTTTTTCATTTCTCGGTTTCGCTTTAAGCGAAAATCTTTTAAATTATACTAATAATCTCCCAATGTTTCTGGGTTTTGAGCCAATCCTGTTTCAAGTTGGGCATCATTGGGTGCTTTACCATGCCAGGCGTGGGTATGCATCATAAAGTCGACACCATTGCCCATCACCGTGTGAAGTAAAACACAAATTGGTTTTCCATTGCCGGTTTTGGCTTTGGCCTCTTTCATCGTTTTAATGATGGCTTCAAGGTTGTTCCCTTCTTTAATAGCTAAAACTTCCCATCCAAAGGCTTCAAATTTTGCCGTTAGGTTGCCCAAAGGCAAAACGGTATCTGTTGCACCGTCAATTTGCTGGCCGTTATAGTCAATGGTCACAATGAGGTTGTCTATCTTGTTTCCGGCGGCATACATGATGGCTTCCCAGTTTTGACCTTCTTGAAGTTCACCATCACCGCAAAGCGTGTAAACAATTTTGTTATCATTGTTGAGCTTTTTGGCAAGTGCGGCACCAATGGAAACAGAAATGCCCTGACCCAATGAACCTGAAGCTACCCTGACACCGGGCAAGCCTTCGTGGGTGGTGGGATGGCCCTGCAAACGTGAGTTTAAAAGTCTGAAGGTGCTAAGTTCCTCTACAGGAAAATAGCCGCTGCGAGCAAGGGTACTGTAAAAAACCGGTGAAATATGACCGTTTGACAGAAAGAAAAGATCTTCGCCTTTTCCGTCCATATTGAAATTGGGGTCATGCTCCATAAGCACATTGTAAAGAGCTACAAAAAATTCAGTACAACCCAAGGAACCGCCGGGATGACCTGAATTTACCTTATGAACTTGTCTTAAAATGTCGCGTCTGGTTTGAATAACGAGCTTTTCCAGATGTTTGATGTCTGTCATAACAGGGATGTAAAATTAATTGAGCAAAAATAAGACTTTCAAACTCTCAGGCAAAGAAAAAGAAAATGAGTTTTTAACCAATTGATTTGAATTGTTCATAAAAGAGAAAAACATCAAATTTGAAGCACTAAATTCTAAACATGAAACGCCAGAAAC